>JAIXPV010000237.1 GCA_027486105.1 Runella sp.
CCCCATTTGCCAACGGCGGAAACGCCATTTTTGCCGTGGTCTCATTTGCCAAAAACAACTGTTGATATACCGCTCGACCCGTCGCATCCAAGAGTTGAACCGACACGTTTTTGCCCGCAAAAAAGCCCCCCCAGTAAATGTTTACTTCCGATGAAGCCCCCAACGGATTGGGATAGATATAGGCATCAACGGGTTTTATCCAATCTGCAATAGCCGTAACAGGATACCTTTCTTTGGCTACCTGAACGGCGCTTTCAAAAGTAGGTATGCCATACCCAAATTGGGGTGTGGGGGCACTGAAACGATCCCCCGCCCGGCGAATACAATCTACCACTTGCATGGCCGTTAGATACGGTTGCGATTGCCAAAAAGCCGTAACTAACCCCGCAATAAGCGGCGCAGAATACGACGTACCATTGCCCGTTGTTACGGTTCCGTTGTGGTTTGAGAGCGTTGTGGCCTGCCCACGAGCACTGACATCGGGCTTCACTCGGCCATCGGCTGACGGCCCCAACGAACTAAAGGCGGCCAAGCCTTTTAGGCTGTTAACGGCCCCAATCGCCAGCACCGAATCCCCGTCGGAGGGCGCGCCGATATACTTCCACGGACTATTACCTTCATTGCCCGCCGATGCCACCACCACCATACCCACACCAGCGGCCCAATCGGCGGCTCTCGTTACGAGCGCATTACGACCATTCATATCTGCATAGGTGTAATTGTCGGCGGGGTTATCAAATTCGGTATAACCCAACGACGTATTAATAACATCCACGCCCAAGCTATCGGCGTATTCGGCCGCAAAAAGCCAATTAGCTTCCTCCAGATGCGATTCTGAGCCCGCATCTTCTGAGCGTAGCAATACATACGACGCACCGTAAGCAGGCCCAATCAATGACCCAGGTAAGTAGCTCGCCATAATGCTAAATACGTTGTTGCCGTGCGAATCATCCTCATACACACTCGTTTCTTTGGCAACAAAGTCATAGGTAGCCACTACCCTTTTATTGTCAAAAATCGGCTTAAGAGCAGGGTTGGTATTTGAATTTCTAAAGCCGCCATCCAGAATTGCTACCAACATTCCAGCACCGCTATACCCTCGGTCGTGCATGGTATGGGCACCCAACATTTCTATTTGATTTTGGGAAGAGCCATAGTCCAGGCTTTCTTCTCCAAATTTTTGATGGGTAGTTTTGGTTTGATTTTCGGCCGACAAACGGGCATTTTTCAGTGCTCTGCCAAACTCTAAGCCACTTACAAAAGGCAATGCCCGGATGGCCGTGAGCTGCGCGGCATTGGCCTCGACTAGTACGGCATTCAACCAACGTGAGGTATACCAGATTTTAGCACCTGTTTGTCGAATTTGAGCTACATAAGAAGCACTAACGGGTAAATCGCGGTTGCTAACAGGAATCTTCTGCCGTTGACGCCGCTCAATGGAGCGTTGGCTCAAAAAAGCTTCGGGTTTGGTGACCGTAAACGTTGTTCCTATTTTGTCTTTCAATAATACGAGGTACTTGGCCTGCTGCGCCTGCGCCGCCGAAGTCAATAGGCAAGCCGCTATTAATAAACCATAAAGAGAGGCCGCTGACGGCATAAACTTTTTCCATTTACTGTATTGTAAACTGAAATCCATAGCTGTTTCTGATTACCTTTTGGATAAAGACCTTTTATATCAATACGCACAATACCACTCTTTTGTTTTATTCTTTGCCTGCAGCTTTAAACCGAAAATACTGCCGGGTTCCAAAGTCGATTTTTGCCTTCCCTACGCACGCGGGCGAAGAGGAGCAAAATTGCAATTGAATCCGTTCACGATACACCAATCCGACCTCAGCAGCGTATACTTCTACGCGTTTGTCCTGATTTACCAACGTCGAATCATTTTGCTGAATAACAGTAGCTGTCCGGTCAAACGTCGTCGTTCCTGATGTGTATGGCTTATTGATGTTTTTCAATTCGTAATTGTCCTCCCCAGCATTGTTATAAAGATTCCCGTTCCATACGTTCATTTCCGCGGGAGGGAACAACATCTTTACGTAGTCTTTGCCGTTTTCGTTGCGCACGGCATGGTCGGTCAAAATCCGCAAGGTAATCGTTGAATCAGCTTGCCAGCGTTGCCCATCAGCACCGCGACGAAACCGGGCAATTCGATAAGCGGTCTGCCCCGTTGGGTCGGTGTAGCGTTCGGCCACGACTTCTTTCAATTGGTACTGCCGAACGGCCACGCTACCATCAAGCGTATAGGCTTCCTCCCTAACGTCGTATTCCACGAAGCGGCCCATTTCAGTTGGAAAAAATGCCAAACCCGCAGGTTGATTTAGACAATCATCACATTTCTGCCGTGTACATCCTTCCAGTAACAGAAATAACATAAAATAGCGACATGCGTATCTCAGTAGTACATTATTGGACTTAAAAAATGTGAAATATGACAAAAAATACATAAAATAGCTTATTATTGCCTAACTAAAAGCCTAAAATTAGAATTAAATTAGAATTGAAAAAAATCGGAACAAATATAACCTCTTTATGCTTTTTAGTTCAACAGCATACTGGATAATCGATAAAAGTTAAAATCAATTATTGCTAATGCCTATTTTTTTCACTACCCACTCTTACCATGAATTCACAATACATTAAGCAAATAGTTGAGCAATTGGTTTTGGCAACTGGCCAACCCGTAGTGGCTCAAAAAGCCAAAGTAGACTTAGTAGAACAGTCCAATACCTATACCGCCAAAGACATTGACCGTTTTATTGAAGCACTAAGCAACTCGGCACGTTTAAATGATTTAACCATCATTGTTAACAGCTGCCCCGTTGACCAATTTGACGAATTAATCAACAACTCGGCTTATCCTGTGCTCTATTTTGAGCAACTGAACCTAGGGCTTACACCCATCATTGGCGGGAGCAATTTCCAAGGCCAAAAAATAGCCTGGTCGCCAGTGATTACCTACGAGCCTTCCGAACAAATAAGTTGTAAAGACCCGCTCCTATTCAGGAATCACCCCGACCCCAGCAAAAACGGACAGGTAGTTTACATTACAACCTTTCCGATGCAGCCGTTGGTCAGCGACGACAGCTCACTGCGCCAAGCAGAAAAGGAAGATTTATCACCACTCCAACGCCTTACGCGCCTGCTTCGAAACGAACGCAAAGACATTGGTTACATTTATTTTTACGCAGTTGTAGTCGGGCTTATCAGTCTCATTTTGCCGTTGGGCGTACAGGCCATTTTCAGTCTGGTTTCCAGTGGCTCCATTTTTAGTTCGGTATATGTACTGATGGGTTTGGTGGTATTAGGGTTGATAGGTAGCGGTATCATGCAAATCATTCAAGTAACGCTAGTAGAAACCCTTCAAATGCGCATCTTTGCCAAAGCGGCTTTTGAATTTACGTACCGTGTTCCGCGCCTTAACTCAGAAGGGCTTTTGCACGACAACCCGACAGAATTAATGAACCGTTTTTTCGACGTACTAACGGTTCAAAAGGCGCTGCCCAAATTTTTAATTGACCTCACTGGAGCAGTTCTTCAAATTGTTTTTGGGCTGTTGTTGCTATCGTTTTATCACCCTTTCTTTATTGCTTTCAGCTTCTTTGTTATTTTTGTCTTCTTTACCATTGTTCGTCTCAATGGTCGTAAAGGACTGGAAACCAGTATCAAAGAATCCAAATATAAATACCGCGTAGTAGCTTGGTTGGAAGGAATGGCGGGGACGCTGTTCTCGTTTAAGACCGCAGGCGCCACTAATCTACCCATTCAACGAATGGACGGATTGGTAACCAACTATCTCACTTACCGAACCAAACACTTCAAAATCCTTCAAGGGTTTTATTATTACGCACTCATTTTCAAGGTTTTGGTCATTGGAGGTTTGTTGGTATTAGGAACCTACCTATTGGTGAATCGTCAAATTTCACTTGGACAGTTTGTAGCCTCCGAAATCGTGATAGTATTGTTGACGGGAGCGGTTGAAAAGCTCTTTTTAAGCATTGACGTGGTCTTTGATTTGTTGACAGCGGTTGATAAACTCGGCTACGTCAGCGACCTTCCTCTCGAAAAAGACGGCGGTCTTACGTTCAAAACTCCTAGGGAAGAAATGGCCCTAAAAGCCCGAAATTTGAGCTATACCTACGCGGGTTCGGCCAAAGCGGCGCTCAACAACATCAATCTCGATGTCAAGTCTGGAGAACGAATTTGCATCACTGGGCAAAATGGTTCTGGCAAACACACCCTGCTAAAAGTACTTTCTGGAATCCTAAGCAGCTACGAAGGCAGTGTGATGTACAATGGCATCTCCTTGCGTGATTTGGACATGAATCTGCTCCGAACGCACGTAAGTATGAACTTTCCCAATCAGGAAATTTTTGACGGAACCATCCTCGAAAACCTCACCATGGGACGGGGAGGAATCACGCTTGAACAATTGCAGGAAGTGCTCGACAAATTGAATTTGACCGAAGAAATTTCATCCCTTCCAGAAGGGCTCAGTACCCCCATTATCTCCGGCGGACGACGCTTCTCCCTGAGTTTTATCACCAAAATTGCTTTGGCGCGTTGTTTGCTCACCCAACCAAAACTGATGCTTTATACTGATGCACTCCGGGAAATTGAGCGAAATGAACGCCTCCGTATCATTGATTTACTGACCGATAATACCAACAATTGGACATTGGTGGTGTTATCAAACGAGCCTGAGTTTATGGGTGCTTGCGACCGGGTCATCGTCATGAACGAAGGAGAAATTATTGCCGAAGGCCCTTACAAGAGTATACTCAAACACCTCTCTTTACCGGAAAAATAAGTGGTTTGATTTATAAACAGAACACGATGCTAAACTTATCAAAGCAACGGGTCAATATACCCGCCATAGAAAAAGAAGTAAATTCACTTAATACCCTCCATTCTCCCAAAACGGCCCGAATCGTTTACCGATGGATTTTGGGCATTGTCATAGCCTTACTATTGGTAATGTTTTTGCCGTGGCAACAAAACATCAACGGAAAAGGCTACGTAACTGCCCTCACACCCCAAGACCGACCTCAAAATGTACAAAATGCTGTAGCTGGACAAATAGCCCGCTGGAAGGTTCGGGAGGGCGATTACGTCAAGAAAGGAGACACAATTTTGGTCATCACAGAAGTAAAAGATGACTATTTTGACCCGCAGGTTTTGGTACGAACCAAAGAGCAGATTCAGGCCAAAACCGACGGCATTGCCGCGTACAAAGCCAAAATAGATGCCACCGACAATCAAATTGCTGCCCTACGCCAAGGATTGCGGTTTAGCCTAGAAAAGGCCCGCAATAAAGTCATTCAATCTCAAATGAAGGTTCGTAGCGACAGCGCCGACATGGTGGCCGTTAATCGCAATTTTCAAATTGCCAAAGAACGCCTCGACCGGGCAGAGGTAATGTATAAAGAAGGAACCATTTCGTTGGTTGACCTCGAATCCCGACGCCTCAAGGTTCAAGAAGACCAAGCCAAAGTGGTGGCGCAAACCCAAAAACTTAGTATTTCCCGCAATGAATTGATCAACGCCCGTATTGAGTTGAGCTCGGTAGAAGCCGAATATCGCAAAGATATTGCCAAGGCATTTTCCGACCGTAGTACGGCCCTATCAAGCGTGGCGGAGGGCGAGTCGGAGCTTTCAAAACTTCAGAATAAATACGAAAATATCCGCATCAGACGCGACCAATATGTGGTTCGCTCTCCTCAAGACGGCTACGTAATCAAGACCCTCAAAGCGGGAATCGGTGAAACCATTAAAGAAGGTGAGTCGATTGTAACCCTCCAACCTCGGCAACCCGAATTGGCGGTAGAACTCTACGTTAAAGCCATGGATTTATCATTGATTGCCCCCGGCCGCCACGTACGCCTAGAGTTTGATGGTTGGCCTGCTTTACAATTCTCGGGTTGGCCAGGTACTTCGGTGGGTACTTTTGGTGGGTCTGTGGCAGTTGTTGATCGCGTAAACAGCAAAAACGGCGAATACCGCTTATTAATTAAAAGTAATCAACAAGGAAAGGAAAACGAAAAATGGCCTGAGCAACTCCGTATTGGTTCGGGCGTAAACGGCTTTGTCATGCTTCAAGATGTGCCTATTTGGTGGGAAATCTGGCGTCAACTCAATGGCTTCCCGCCTGATTATCTGGCTGATATTTTACCCGAAGAGGGCGAAAAAGAAGCAAAAAAATAGTTAGTTCTTAAGTGAACGAACACCCAAACAGAGGTTTATGAAAAAAACAATAATAATAATTCTGCTAATCGTAATGAATACCGCCTTGTGGGCGCAAACCGACACGGCAAAGGTATTTTCTTACCGCGATTTTTACGATTTAGTTCTAAAAAATCACCCCGTGTTGCGCCAAGCCAACTCCCTTTCTGGGCAGGCAAAGGCTGAGTTGTTGATGGCCAAAGGAGGGTTCGATCCTAAATTGGATATTAATTTTGACCGTAAATATTTTGAAAACAAAGCCTATTTTAACTTTTGGGACAACCAGCTGAAAGTACCCCTCTATTGGGGCGGGATGGATATTAAGGCGGGTTTTGAGCGCAACGTAGGGGATGTGCTCGGAACCGACATTCGTACTCCCCTCGACGGGGTCAGTTATCTGGGGATAAACGTACCCGTCTTGCAACGATTTGTCATTGACGAACGCCGCGCCACCCTTCAAAACGCCCGTATCTTTCAGAATATCGCCGAAGCGGAGCGCATCAAAATGATTAACAAATTAATCCTTACGGCGGCAAAGGAATATTGGGAATGGTATTTTACTTATCGTAACCAGTTACTAATCAAAGAGTTTTATGAGCTGGCAGCTCAACGCTTCCAGCTCGTAAGCAAACGTGTAATGCAAGGCGACCTTCCGGCCATTGATACCGCCGATGCACAAGTAACCCTTCTCGACCGACGTGTGATGTTTGAACAAGCCACGGTTGAACTTCAAAATGCCCGCCTCAAGCTTTCAAACCACCTTTGGGACGCAAATGGCTCCCCGCTAGAATTGCCCGAAACTGCCGTACCGCAATTAAGCGCTGGCCAAGTGATTGACGCAACAGCCTTGGCGAATCTACTAGAAACTGCTCGCCTTCGCCACCCTGAGATTCAAAAACTAGATTTAAAGGCACAACAACTCAACGTTGAC
>JAIXPV010000750.1 GCA_027486105.1 Runella sp.
CGCCGACGCGAGCAGCTGAAACCCAACGCCACCAAAGTCAATTTTGTGATTGAAGGGAAAAAAGTCATTTTGATTGATGACGTGCTGGCTACGGGGCGTATGGTACGCGCAGCGCTGGATGCCATGCAGGCGTTTGGTCGTCCGCGCAAGGTAGAGTTGTTGGTATTAATTGACCGTCAATATAGCCGAGAAATACCCGTAGAGCCTGATTATACGGGGATGAAGGTCAACACTTTGGACACCCAACGTGTGCAGGTAGAATGGCGCGAACAAGGCCACGAAGCTGACCGTATTTGGTTGGTAGATTAAGCCCCCAAGCCCTTGGCGGTGGTGTCATCGCTAAGTATAATACTCCAAGAACATTTGTGAAATACATCATAATCATCCGCTTTTGATGCTTACAGCATGACAAAATTGACCATCGAACAAGCCCAACAGGAAGTAGATAACTGGATAAAAACCTACGGTGTTCGCTATTTTAGTGAACTTACAAACTTGGCTATTCTGACCGAAGAAGTCGGAGAAATGGCGCGTATCATGGCGCGTACATACGGTGACCAATCGTTCAAAAAATCAGATTTGGATAAAAATTTAGCCGACGAAATGGCCGATGTGCTGTGGGTACTGATGTGTCTTGCCAATCAAACGGGCGTAGATTTAACCGAGGCATTTCAGAAGAATTTGGAAAAAAAGACAAAACGCGACGCCACTCGTCACCTCGAAAATGCCAAATTGAAATCAGAAAGGGAATGACGAATTTCTTACTTCCTACTTCTGATTTCCTACTTTCAACATCTTCCGATTACTTGCAATCAAGCTCGTACGAATATACTGTTTCGCGTAAAAGGTTGTTGTTGGATTTAACCTTGAGTACCCGGAGCGTAGGAACACGCTTTGGGTTGTATTGATAGACAACATCTACACTTTCCTTCAATAAGGTATAATTCAATGGATTACGTTTGCTGTGGGCGCGTCCATTGAGCAAGTTGAGCACTTGCATCCCCTGCGAGAAAGTATAAATATTCACCTTGTCGTCGTGGTCGCCGTATTCGGCTACTAAGCTATCAGTAGTGCGATTAGGGTATTTTAATAACCATTTTTTGACATTGGCGGCGGTGTCATATTCCCATCTTGAAGTGACTCCCGTAGTAGATTTCATCTCCAAAACCCTCTGGTTATCATTGTTGTATACGAATTTTAGCGTGTCATCAATCACGGCGCCAGAGTTGAAAACCCTGAAGGAATAAATACTGCTTAGTGTAGTTGAATTGTCGTAGTTGAGCTCATAAATATAACTTCTGTCGCGGGTTTGAAGGTTGGTTTCCCGTAGGCGAATCAATTGGTTGTCTTTGTTATATTCAAACGTATATCGTTTTGTGATTTTATAAGGCCCACCTGTTGAGTATTCCACCATCCGGACAAGTTTGCGGGTTGAATCATACTCGTAGGCTCGGTATAAAACGTTATTGATACGTTCAGAAAGTAAAATGCAGGTGGAAATGGCGGTTGAATCGACGGTGGGGGGCACTTCATTGCCTTTGGGACGGCAGCCTTTGAAAGTGCTTAAACCAATTAAGAAAAGAAGCATTCCCCAATAAACTGTAGATTTATTAAACATATCAATTCAATAATAACGAAGTTAGAGCGTAACGAAATGATATGGCAAAAAAAATGCCAACTTCACTAGATACGCGTTTTTGGTATTCTTTTGAAGCCAAAACAATTTAATTTCAAAAAATACCATTCGAACAACGAACTTAATATATTGCAGCAAAAAAAGTGCCTGATTTCAAAATTCCTTTCTTTTATGAATTAACGGTCATCGTTAACAGCGTAAGCCATGTCGTCTTTTCATTTTTGTCCTAAGTGCGGAAATCCCCTTGAAACCGTCCAATTAAATCACCGTGAGCGTTTGGTTTGCTCGGAGCGTTGCGGCTATGTTTATTGGAATAACCCATTGCCTGTGGTAGGTGCTATTGTGGAGTACGACAATGACACCGTCATTTTGGTGCAAAACAAAGGTTGGCCTGCCGAATGGTTTGGGATAGTGAGTGGTTTTTTGGAAAAGGGAGAGTCGCCTGAAGAAGCGGTGCTGCGCGAAGTGAAAGAGGAAATAGGACTGGATGCAGAAATGGTTGAGCAGGTGGGGGTGTATTCTTTTTTTCAACGAAATGAGCTTATCATTGCTTACCACGTACGTGCAACGGGTGAGATTCGAATGGATGAAAATGAGCTACAGGCCTATAAAGTGGTTCCTATTCATAAATTGCGCCCTTGGCCGTTTGGAACGGGCATAGCCGTGAAGGAATGGCTAGCGAACAGAAAAACGGAACCCAGCGAAAACAAAAATTAAAGAATGATTGGGTCAAATCAAAAGATAAAACCTGTATAACGAACGAAGTCGCATTGCTCCAATGCGACTTCGTTCGTTATCATTTTAGCAAAGGTTATTCTCCTTCCCCCTGCCGTTGAATCCGGCTAGCGCCAGTACTGTTTGATTTGAGATTAGGAATGCGTCCCAACTTGGCTTTGCTCACGCCGGAGGCTTGCACATCACCGTTCTGAATGTTCATTTGCTCGGCATCCAATGAACAAGCACCAGCAAGGTCGGCTTCGAGGGTGTTGGCGCTACCGTGCAATTCAACTTTGGAAGCCCCCGCTACGTCGAGTTCAAGTTTTTGGGCGTTAACATCAATATACGTTTTGGAAGCGCCCGAAATCTCTACTTTCAACGTACCTAAGTTGTTGAAACCTCTTATTTTTCCGAGTGTCGCCCCTGACAAATCAATGACCTCGATGGTAGGAACGGTAATCGTAATGCCAATGCGCTTGTTGCGTTCAAAAAGTTTGACTTTACGGCGGTTTTCTACGCGGAGCGTGCCATCTTCTACTTTCACTTCCACGTCGTCCAAATCGGTTTCTCGGCCGTCGGCTACTACTTTATACACATCTCCTTTTTGAATGGTCACTACAAAGGCTCCGCCTATTCTGACTTTGCTGAAATTGGTCACGTCAAATTGCTTCACCATTTCTCCTTTGGCATCAAACGAGCGGTCGAAGGCTTCGTTCAGGCCAGACTCTATGCCGTCGCTGATTTCGTCCATGTCGTCAGATTCGTCGTTGTTGCGCGACTCATTCCTAACGGAGATAGGACGGTCAAGACAGACGAGCCCTGAATCAGGTTTGATAGCCCAGCGGATATTTTTGAACATTTCTTCGTTAATATCCAAATCATAGTCGTATTGGATTCGATTCCGTACGCCCCAAAAGTGGTCATAGAAATCGCGGGTCATGCGGAAGGTTTTGGCGTAGGGGAAGTACAGCGTCAGGCGTACACTCTGCCCCCGGAAACGTGGTGATTTGTCGGAAAGACTGAAATCCTCGTCAAAAACCAGCGTAGAATCGGTTTGGTTGATGTTGTATAAAATATTGGAAGCATTGCGCTCAGCATCCTGACGCGAACGCCCCTGCGAACGGAACCTAAATGCTACTTTGGCATCGGTACTTTCGTAGCCTTCCAAATCCAGTTGTGTATTGTTGTAACCGTCTTCGGAGTTTTCCTCGTGGACGTCCAACAAAATCGGGGTTGCGGGTAGCTTGTAGGTTTGTTCTTTTTCGACCGTTCCTTCGCGGCGGAAGTTGGCACCGTATCTGAATCCAAAGATGGTGCTTCCCAAAAGGCCCGCCAAGAAGAGCCCGAGCAAGGTTTGCCACACTGCAGGGGTAAATTTATTTTCTTTGGTCAACAACGAGATCCCCAACCAAGCCAGCGTGGCAAAAGGGACCCCAATGGCCAAAAAGGCAAAAATGTAGGCTACGGGCGATACTTCGCCGATGAAGAAATTGAGCGGCATGAGTTCGTTGTCAATTTGCCCAAAGTCCCACGTACCCAACCCAAATACCGCGAAAAGCGCCGTAATCAATCCCAGTAAGGCACCCGCCCCCGTGATAAACATAATCAGTCCCGCAAAGATGCGCATGATAACCACCAGGAATTTCATCAGGGGTGTTAATCCGCTGAATACCATCGCTACCGCCCGAAAGGGAAACAGAAGCAGTTTGGTGGCAAAATTTTCTTCTTTTTGTTCGGGCTGGAGGGCCTTTTTGACGTTGGTTTCGATGTTTTCGAGCGTAATGGGTTGCCCCTTCATCTCCATTTTTTCGGTCAAAGTATTGGCTTTTGGCGTAATGAGCCACAGCACGATGTATAAGAGGAGACCTGTGCCGAAGAACAAAATACTCAGAACCCAAATAAACCGAACCACTCCTAAGTCGACTCCGAAGTAAGCTGCTACCCCAGCCGCTACCCCACCCACTACTTTTTGGTCAGGATTTCGGTAAAACTTCTTGATATTTTTGTCTTCTTCCAGCGCATCGGAACCTGGGAAAGAAACCCAGCAAGCAATGTATAGTAAGAAAGTGAATCCGCTCAAAGGACCGAAAAATTCAGCACTGTCGCCACCAAATACCCCGCCGCTGAGGGCAGGAAGTCCTAAAAAGAAAAGCAGGAACAGTAAACGAACGAAAAGTGGGTCAACGTTGAAATGATGGGCGATGCCCGCACACACGCCGCCCAACAACTTGCGCTTTGTATCACGAACGAGCTTACGGGAAGTTGTGGGCGCCGAGGGGGCGTTTTTGGGGGCTCCAGATTCGGGATTGCCCGCCGAAGCTTGGCTGAAGCTCGCCGCTTGTTGGCTGCTGGCAGCGGTCTGTGCCGCCAAATCTTCTTCCTCTTCAATGGCTTCAAAGTCGGCCACGGTTCCCATACTTTTGATGAGCTCCTCGACGTCTTCCAGTGCAATCACTTGCGTGTCGGCGGCTTTTTGTCGGTTCAAAAACTTCTCCGCAATTCGCCCTTCGATGTCAGAGATAATCTCTTTGCTATCTTCGTACGACGAAAAGTACTTTTGGATTGAGTTTAGGTAATTTCTTAATTTATCGTAGCCGTCTTCTTCGATGTAAAAAATCAGACCGGCGATATTGATGCTGATAGTCTTTTTCATGGCAATGGATGCGTGCGCATCAGTTAACAGTTTTCCTTGATTGTTAAATGTTAGTTGGTTGGCTGTTGTTCATTCTTTGCTCCTAAATCCTGTGTTTTTGCCACAATCGTATGAACAGAGTCAGAAAGCTCAATCCAGGTTTTTTGCATTTCTTCCAGAAACTGTTTGCCCATATCAGTCAGTATATAATACTTACGCGGAGGGCCGGAGGAGGATTCTACCCATTTATAATCGAGCAGGCCCGAGTTTTTGAGCCGAGTCAGGAGCGGATAAAGCGTGCCTTCTACGACCATAATCTTGGCCGAGGTCAGTTCATCGAGCATATCGGAGGCGTATACTTCGCCCCGAGAGATGATGTGCATAATGCAGAATTCTAGGATTCCTTTTCGCATTTGCACTTGAGCGTTCTCAATATTCATGCTGTTGTCATGTTTTGGAAATTTTTGATTGAACGTCATGGCTGTAAAAATTCAGAAGACAGAAGAGAGGAGTGAGAATTTTAAAATTTACTGTATTCACTCTTTGCCCTCCTCACTTCTGTCTTCTCACTACTTGTTTAAAATGGCTGTGTTATAGGTAATCAACAGTACAAAGTTAATGTAAGGTACTTTGCGATGCAAGGTACTTGGTTAGTTTTTTGAATTTTATTTTGGAAACGGTAAAAATCAGGGATAAACGGACAAAAAACAGTTTATAGGAAACTGTTTGCAATTGAGCACTCATTACCATAAGATTTAATCGTAAATTTGCCATGATTTACTGTCGACTGTTCACCCTAAACTGCTCGGGTGGCCCCGTGCCAACTTATCTATGTATTCTGTCAATTTCAAAGAGGTCCTCTCCGTCACGTTGATTTTATTTTCGGTCATTGATATTCTGGGTTCAATTCCCGTCATTATCGACCTCCGAAAAAAAGCGGGAGCCATCAACGCCCGTCGCGCCACGCTGGTTTCGGGCGGAATGATGATCGCGTTTTTGTATTTAGGGAAAGAAATTCTGAAACTGTTTGGCGTCGATGTGGCGTCGTTTGCCGTAGCAGGGGCGTTGATTTTGTTTTTAATTGGACTCGAAATGATTTTGGGGCGAAATATTTTCAAGCACGATGCCGTACATACCAATGCTACATCTATTGTGCCGATTGCGTTTCCGATGATTGCAGGGGCAGGCACAATGACCACGATTTTGTCACTGAAAGCGGCATATCAGGAAATCAATATCATCATTGCCATTCTTATCAACCTGATTTTTATCTATCTAGTGTTGCGCTCTTCTGCTTGGATTGAAGGGCAGTTGGGTGTGGCTGGTACTGACGTTTTGCGCAAGATTTTCGGGCTGATCCTGATTGCTATTTCTATCAAGCTGTTCCGTAGTTCTATATAATATAGTCTCAATCTATATTACGCAGAAGGGCAAGCGAGGTAAGTTGCAGTGCCCTATTGCGTATTTTAACCCACCAAATTTGGACATTTTTATCGCTTCGTTAGCCGCCTTGTTGGCTGGTTTTGTAGATTCTATTGTGGGCGGCGGCGGCTTGGTGCAAGTTCCCGCGCTTTTTATTTTGTTTCCTCAATTTTCTGTTTAGCAAGTGATTGGTACCAACCGCTTTGCTTCATTTATGGGTACCAGTGTGGCGGGGTATCAATACGCCCGTAAAGTAGATGTGCCTTGGCGGGTGGTGCTTATTACCGCAGCAGGTACGGCCGTGATGTCTTTTTTGGGGGCAACCATTGCCAGTCACCTGAAGGCGGAGGTTTTGAAGCCCATTATTTTGTTTTTGATGGCTGCCATTGCGATGTATTCTTACTCCAACAAAACTTTGGGGCATCATGAAAATTTGCCAGTATCTTTCGTGCGTCTACAATGGTACGCACTGCTGATTGGTATGGCGATGGGTTTTTATAACGGGTTTGTGGGGCCTGGTACGGGCAGTTTATTGGTTTTTGGATTTGTGAGCGTGATTGGGTACCAATTTCTGCGGGCATCGGCAGTGGCTAAGATCATCAATGTAGTGGCCGATATTGCTTCTTTGGTATTTTTTATATGGAAAGGATACGTTGAGTTTGACATTGCCCTGCCCATGATGGTTTGCAATATCTTGGGTGCTTATTTGGGCAGTCGATTGGCTATTTTGCGGGGAAATTCCTTTATCCGTAACATTTTTTTAATCGTTATTTTTGCCCTGATTCTGCGTTTTGGGTACGATGTAGTCCAGCTTTTTTGAGCAAATCTACCTGTTTTTTTAGTGGTGCTTTCGGGTTCTCAAACCCTAAAGGATGGCATAAGCTGTGCTTATTTAAAGTCATATAAATACTTCATTGTTTACTTTCCTGTTAAAAAATTCAAGAAAGTAGTTGAAAAGTAATAAAAAAGCCTCTAATATTGTGTTGTTTTGACACATTTATGATGAAAAACTACGCCCACTCCACTCGACTTTTGGTGGCCATTGATTGCATCATCTTCGGTTTTGATGGAGAAGAGCTTAAATTATTGTTGATTAAGCGGCGTTTTGAGCCCGAAAAAGGCAAGTGGTCGTTGATGGGAGGGTTTGTAAATGAGGAGGAAGATTTGGAAGTAGGGGCCGAACGAATTTTACACGAACTGACGGGGCTGCACAACATTTACGTAGAGCAATTGCAGACGTTTGGTAAAGTAGACCGTGACCCCGTAGAGCGTACTCTCTCGGTTGTTTTCTTTGCACTCATCAACATTCATAACCACGATGAAGAATCCGTAAAGTCGCACAGTGCGTGCTGGATTAGCCTGAAGCAGATGCCAAAGTTGATTTTTGACCATGAGAAAATGGTTCAGATTGCCCTCGAACGCCTGCGCTACAAGGCCGCGCTGCATCCGATTGGATTTGAGTTGTTGCCCGAACAATTTACCATTCCTCAATTACAAAAACTGTACGAAGCCATTTATGATTTAAAACTCGACCGCCGCAATTTTAGTCGCAAGATTTTGTCGACGGGACTGCTGCTAGACACGGGCGAGAAAAATGCCAATTCGGCTACCAAAAAGGCCATTTTGTATCGTTTGAACAAAGAAAAATACGAAAGTAACTTTAATAATTTTTGGTACTTCATGCCAGTAACCACCTAGAAAAACAATGCAGAATCAGTACGTTATTGGAGTAGATTATGGGACCGATTCGGTTCGGGCTTTGGTCGTCAATGCACATACGGGGGAAGCCGTTGGGACGCACGTTTTTGAATATCCACGCTGGAAAAAGGGCCTTTACTGCGCGCCCGACATTTCACAATTTCGCCAGCATCCCCTCGACTATCTGGAAGGATTGGAAGAATCCATCAAAGGGGCCTTGGCGGGGGTATCGGAGGAGGTGCGCCAAAATGTCAAAGGAATCTCGGTTGATACCACAGGTTCTACGCCCGTGGCGGTCGACGAAAATGGCACACCGCTCGCGTTGTTACCTGAATTTGCGGAAAACCCCCACGGAATGTTTATTCTCTGGAAAGACCACACAGGCAACGCCGAGGCCGAAGAAATCAACCAATTGGCGCACCACTGGGATGTGGATTACACCAAATACGTCGGCGGAATTTACTCTTCCGAATGGTATTGGGCTAAGATAATGCGGACGATTCGCGTCGATAGCCAAGTGCGGGCGCGGGCATTTTCGTGGGTGGAGCATTGCGACTGGATTTCGGCAGTCTTGACAGGAGATACCAACCCGCTGACGTTGAAACGCTCCCGCTGTGCGGCGGGCCACAAAGCCATGTGGAATGAGGAATTTCAGGGGTTGCCTTCTGAGGAGTTTTTGGTAGAATTGGAGCCGCAATTGGCTGGTTTGCGTCAACGATTATTTAAAGATACCTACACGTCTGACGAAGCGATGGGAACAATTTCGGCCGAGTGGGCCACCAAATTGGGCATCCCTGTCGACGTCGTGATTGGCGTTGGGGCTTTTGATGCGCACATGGGTGCGGTGGGGGCCGAGATTGACCCGTATACCTTCGTACGGGTGATGGGAACGTCTACTTGCGATATGATTATTGCACCCAATGAAGAAATTGGTCATTTGCTGATTCGGGGTATTTGCGGTCAGGTCGACGGCTCCATCATCCCCGGGATGCTGGGCATGGAAGCGGGCCAATCGGCCTTCGGTGATTTGTACGCGTGGTTTCAGCAGGTCATTGTGGAGCCAGTCAAAGCGTTATTGGGCGAGGAGGCCGCCGCAGAATTACGCAAAAAATTAATCCCTTATTTATCAGAACAGGCGGCCAAACTACCCGTCACCGAAAGTGATGTAGTGGCGTTGGATTGGATTAACGGCCGCCGTACGCCCGATGCAAATCACACCTTGAAAGCCACGATCTCAGGGATGAATTTGAGCACCGACGCCGTTAAAATCTTCAAGGCGTTGGTAGAAGCCACTGCCTTTGGCTCAAGAGCTATTGTTGATCGTTTTTATCAGGAAGGCGTTGCTATCAAAAAAGTGATTGGGATTGGCGGCGTAGCCAAAAAATCACCTTTTGTGATGCAAACGCTGGCCGATGTGCTCACCATGCCCATCAAAGTGGCAAGTTCAGACCAAGCCTGTGCGTTAGGAGCAGCCATGTGTGCGTCGGTAGCGGCAGGAATTCACCCCGGCATGAAAGCCGCGCAAGAAGCCATGGGCTCAGGTTTTGATGCCGAATACCATCCAAATGCTGAGAAAGTGGCGGTTTATCAAAGTTTATATCAGAAATACGTGGCTCTGGGAAGTTTCGCTGAAAAAGGAACTTTTTAGGGATTAATAATGCAATTGTTACATTGTGATGTACTATTGGCATGGTTAATTCTTAAAAAGTGCTTCAAATGGGAGTAAACCTTAGGAGTTTGAACGCAAAAAATCTATTAGATACTATCATTTTAATCGCTTAATATGCTTAAAAAATTTGAAGTCTGGTTTGTTACGGGTAGCCAGCATTTGTACGGTGAAGAAACGCTTCGCCAAGTGGATGAACACTCCCAAATTATTGCTGATTCGTTAAACGATTCTCCGCAAATTCCGGTGCGGGTGGTGTTTAAACCTGTGGTTAAAACGCCCGATGAAATCTATGCGATTTGTCAGGAAGCCAACGTTGCCCCCAATTGCGTCGGAATCGTGGCATGGATGCATACGTTCTCACCCGCCAAAATGTGGATTCGGGGCCTGAATTGTCTCCAAAAACCACTGTTACACCTCCATACGCAGTTCAACCGTGATATTCCATTCAACGACATTGATATGGACTTCATGAATCTCAACCAATCGGCGCACGGCGACCGAGAGTTTGGGTTTATTATGTCGCGGATGCGCTTGAGTCGTAAAGTAGTGGTAGGACACTGGCAACAGGCTGATGTACTCCAAAAAATCAACGTCTGGAGTAGGGTAGCGGCGGCTAAGTACGAAATGCAAACCATGAAAGTGGTGCGTTTTGGCGACAATATGCGGCAAGTAGCAGTTACCGACGGCGACAAAGTAGCGGCTGAAATGACTTTTGGGTTTTCGGTCAATACCCACGGCGTCGGGGATTTGGTGAAGTACATCAACCAAATTTCGGAAGCCGATATTTTTACGTTGATGCAGGAATATGAAGATACTTATGAGCTGATGGATTCGCTGCGCAACGGCGGTTTCATGCGTCAGTCGCTGGTAGAAGCAGCGCGAATTGAATTGGGATTGAAGGCATTTTTGGAAGAGGGCGATTTTGCGGCCTATACCAATACTTTTGAAGATTTGCACGGAATGCGCCAGCTTCCGGGCATTGGCTCTCAGCGCATGATGGCGGCGGGCTACGGCTACGGTGGTGAAGGTGACTGGAAAACGTCGGCGATGGTGCGTGCGCTGAAAGTGATGGCTAGTGGCATGGAAGGTGGCAATTCGTTCATGGAAGATTATACCTACCATTTCGACCCCGCCAATCCGATGGTACTCGGCTCGCACATGCTCGAAATCTGCCCGTCGATTGCGCAGGGAACCGTAAAATGCGAAGTGCATCCACTTGGTATTGGTGGTAAAGAAGATCCCGTTAGATTAGTATTTAATGCGGCACCCGGGCCAGCTCTCAATGTGTCGCTGATTGACATGGGCAACCGTTTTCGACTGTTGGTCAACGAAGTAGAGGCTGTTGAAGTTACCGAAACGTTTCCCAAACTTCCGACGGCAAGGGCACTTTGGAAACCGCAACCAAGCATGGAAATCGGTTTGCAGGCTTGGATTTTGGCAGGCGGCGCGCACCACACCGTATATAGCCAAAACCTCACAACGGAATACATCGAAGATTTTGCGGAGATGTTTGGCGTAGAATTGGTCGTTATTGATAAAAACACCACCATTCGTCAGTTGAAGAATGAACTGCGTTGGAGTGATGCAACGTTTAAATAAAACTATTTTGTCACGCTGAAAGCGTTTAAACCCTCTTTTACGATGAGACATTTTCTAAAAAGCGCAGGTATCATTTTCCTGCTGACGTCAAGTACGGTCTTTGCCCAAAACAAAGTAGTCTTAAGTGGTGATCTGGGAAAACATACTATCAATCGGCACATCTACGGGCATTTTGCCGAACACCTTGGTAAGTGTATCTACGGGGGTGTTTATGTAGGAGAAAATAACACCAAGATTCCGAACAAAGACGGAGTTCGTATGGATGTGGTCGAAGCCTTGAAAAAGATGAAAATCCCCAATCTTCGCTGGCCAGGAGGCTGTTTTGCCGATACTTACCAATGGAAAGACGGCATTGGCCCCAAAGCCAATCGCCCTAAAATCGTAAATGTGTGGTGGGGAAATGTGACCGAAGACAACAGCTTTGGTACACACGACTTCCTGAATATGTGCGAACTAATTGGTACAGAGCCTTATTTGGCAGGAAACGTGGGTAGCGGAACGGTGAAAGATTTGGCGGACTGGGTGCAGTATGTCAACTTCAAAGGCGTGAGCCCTATGTCGGATTTGCGGGCAAAAAACGGCCGCGAAAATCCGTGGAAAGTACGCTACTGGGGCGTCGGCAACGAAGCCTGGGGCTGCGGCGGCAACATGAAACCCGATTACTACGCCAACATTTACCGTCAGTACGCAACCTTCATGAATGCGTCGTTTGAAAACAACGAACGCCTGTTTCGGATTGCTTCGGGAGCTAGTGATAACGACTATAATTGGACAGAAACGCTTATGCGGGAGATTCCGCACAATATGCTTGAAGGAATAGCAATGCACCACTATTCGGTGATTGACTGGAAACAAAAAGGCCCTTCTACCACGTTTACCGAAGAGTTGTATTTCAAAACCATGAAAGAAGCGCTCTTGATGGATGAGCTTGTTAAACGCCACAGCACCATCATGGACAAATATGACCCTGCCAAGAAAGTAGCGTTGGTTGTGGACGAATGGGGTGGTTGGTATGATGTGGAGCCGGGCACCAATCCAGGCTTTCTGTTCCAACAAAACACCATGCGTGATGCCGTGCTTGCGGGTGCTACGCTCAATATTTTCCACAAATATTGCGAACGTGTTCGTATGGCCAATTTGGCCCAGGTTGTCAATGTACTGCAATCGGTGATTTTGACCAACGAAGAAAAAATGATTTTGACGCCGACCTATCACGTATTGGAAATGTACAACGTTCATCAGGACGCAACCATGCTTCCTGTGGAGGTGCAGGCAAATGATTATACGTTTGGCAATGAAAAATTACCCGCGATTTCGGTTTCGGCATCGCGCGATAAAAATGGTGCGGTTCATGTGTCATTGGTCAACATTGACCCGAATAAAGCGCAGGAAATCACCGTTAATCTCACAGGGGTAAATGCCTCGGGCGTAACAGGTCGTATCTTGACCTCGGGCAAAGTGCAAGACTACAATACCTTTGAAAACCCCAGTAAAATTCAACCAGCGGTATTTGGAGGGGCAAATCTGAAAAACAATGTACTTACGGTCAAATTGCCACCCGTATCGGTGGTTGTGTTGGCATTGAAATAGTGCAAGCAGCGGTTGCAGAAATATAAAAAATATGTATAAATCATTACAACAAGAATGTTATGAGGCCAATATGCAGCTGCCAAAGCTGGGATTGGTACTGTTTACGTTTGGCAATGTCAGCGCTGTAGACCGGGATAAAGCCGTTTTTGCCATCAAGCCCAGCGGCGTACCGTATGAGTTTTTGAAACCCGAAGACATCGTCATCATGGACTACGAAGCTAGGGTGGTGGAGGGAAAAATGCGACCGTCGTCGGATACCAAAACGCACGCGCTGCTCTACAAAACCTGGGACGACATCGGTGGAATTACGCATACCCACAGCACCTACGCGGTGGCGTGGGCGCAAGCGGGTATCGATATCCCGATCTTCGGTACCACCCACGCGGACCATACGCACCAAGATATTCCGTGTGCACCAGTGCTGTCGGACGAAATGATTCAGGGGGATTATGAGTACGAAACAGGAAATCAAATCTTTGGAGTGTTTGACGCCCGTAAATTGTCGCACAAAGAAATGGAAATGGTACTGCTGCAAAATCACGGACCCTTTACGTGGGGTAAGACCGCCGAGAAGTCGGTGTACAACGCGGCAGTGCTGGAAGAAGTGGCCCGCATGGCGTACCTGACGCTGCAAATCAATCCCCAAACGCCACGCATCAAAGACACGTTGCGTATGAAACATTTTGAACGTAAACATGGCAAAAATGCCTACTACGGGCAAGGATGTTAAATAATTTTGTCATTCCAGAATAATTTATTTTCTATGCCTTTATTCAGCGCTTCTAGCTTTTTTCGATATGACAAAAATGAATGGAACAAAAATAAAGGATAGTAAAAAAATATGTCGATTATTGATTTTTAATTCTTCCAACCCTCGCTCCCTATGACCCTTGGACTTGAAACCCTTGACTACGTTATCTTCCTCATTTATTTTGTGATTGTATCGAGCTACGGCTACTGGGTGTATAAACACAAAGGCAAACAAACCGCTGATTCCAAAGACTTTTTTCTGGCCGAAGGCTCTCTTACTTGGTGGGCTATCGGGGCTTCTATTATCGCTTCTAATATCTCCGCCGAGCAATTTATTGGTATGAGCGGACAAGCCTTTCAGTTGGGGATTGCTATTTCAGTGTATGAATTGTTGGGCGGTGTAGCGCTCATTATCGTGGCTGTCTACTTTCTGCCCATGTACCTCAACAACAAGATTTATACCATGCCCCAATTTCTCGCCAAACGCTACAATGAGCGGTTAGCGACGATTATGGCGGTGTTTTGGCTGTTTTTGTACATTTTCGTCAACCTCACATCCATCATTTACCTCGGTGCGTTGAGTTTAGAAAAAATGACGGGCTTCGCCTTCATGCCTTGCGCTATCTTCCTGACTACGTTTGCCGTTATCATCACCCTTGGCGGGATGAAAGTAATTGGCTATACCGACGTGATTCAGGTGGTTTGTTTGATTTTCGGTGGTTTGGCTACTACCTATTTGGCCTTGGATTTACTTTCCGATAAAGTCGGTACGGGTTCGGGGGTGTTGGAAGGATTGAGCCTGATTCGAGAAAAAGCCGATAGCCACCTGCACATGATTTTTACGCCTGGTCAGTACCAAGTCCACGACGGGCGCGGTGGTTTTATCGACGCCTACAATCAGTTGCCGGGTATCATGATGTTTATCATTGGCGGGCAGTGGGTCAACAACCTAAACTATTTCGGTTGTAACCAATACATGACCCAACGCGCGCTCGGCGCTGACATCAATACGGCCCGTAATGGTGTACTGTTTGCGGCATTTCTGAAAATGATGATGCCGTTTATCGTGGTTTTGCCCGGTTTGGCGGCTTACGTGTTGTTTCAGGAAAACGCTGATGCGTCTATTGTCAACGGCATTACTCAAAACGGCATCGTAAAACCCGACAACGCGTATCCAGTGTTGCTGAATTTACTCCCAGTAGGTTTAAAAGGCTTGGCCTTTGCGGCCCTGACGGCGGCGATTGTGGCGAGCTTAGCAGGAAAAGCCAACAGTATATCGACGATCTACATGCTGGATATTCACAATAAATTTTTCAATAAGAACCTTACCGAAAAACAAACCGTTTGGACGGGGCGCGTGGCCATTGTCGTGGCCTTTATCATTGCGCTGATGGTGAGTCCGTTACTGGCCAATTTCGGACAGGCATTTGAGTATATTCAGGTATACACGGGCTACATTTCGCCTGGTATTCTGAGTATTTTCTTGCTGGGTTTCTTCTGGAAAAAAGCGACCGCCAACGGTGCTTTGGCGGCGGCGGTGTTGAGTATTGCGTTGTCGGCGGTGATTGAGAATTTGTATCCTGCCTTTCCGTTCCTCAATCGCATGGGCGTGGTATTTTGGATTTGTTCGGCCGTACACGTAGCTATCAGCTTGTCGCAGTCTAAAGGCAAAAATCAACCCAACGCTTTTGAGGTGCGCCCCGAATGGTTCAAAGTCACGCCCGAGTTTCGCTACGGGGCCATTGCGGTAGTGGCTACGTTTAGTTTGATTTACTGGATTTTCTGGTAAAAAATACTTTCAAATAAAATTCAATAGGGGGTAGCTGACAAAGCTACCCCTTTTGTTTTATCAATATATTTGTTGAATAAATCATCATTAAAAACAGAAAAGTTGGGTATTGTTATGAGGGAAAGCAGTGTTGTTGTGTATGTTCTTGAGGTAAGGTTTAACTATAACGGCAAAGAAGATGCCTTGTATCCCGTTGTTTTAAAGAACAAACACCAAATGATATTGGTAGATTGCGGGTATGCTGGATTTATGCCGCTCATTGAAGAAGCGGCTCAGAAACAGGACCTATCACTTCAAGAACTGACGGGCGTTTTTATCACTCATCACGACATTGACCATTTTGGTGGATTGGCAGAATTAAAAAATCGTTATCCTGTCCTAGCCGTGTATTCGCCTGTCATTGAAGCTCCTTATATCAGTGGTAAAGAGAAATCGGTACGTTTAACGCAGGCCGAAAGCCTATTTGAGTCCTTGCCAGAAGACCCCAAGCCAGGCGCGTTGTATTTTCAGGAGATGCTAAAAAATGTGCAAAGTGTTGAGGTGGACGCCGTGTTTTCGGAAGCTGAAACGTTTATGGATGGCGTGGCCATTATAAATACGCCAGGCCACATGTCAGGGCATGTTTCGCTTTATGTGCCTGAAAGCCAGACGCTTATTGCGGCAGATGCACTGGTAATTGAGCATGATGAATTTGAAATCGCCAATCCCGCTTTTACCCTCGATTTAGAGGATGCGGTGGAGTCACTAAAAAAGTTAAAGCGTTTTGAAATCAAGCGGATGGTTTGTTATCATGGCGGTGTCATGGAAGAGGAGATTGAGGCAAAATTGGCAAGATTAATTTCTCGATATTCCCGCCCTTCATTTGTCTGAAAGTCATTCCTAAATAGTGTTTGTGGTTTGTAAAATGGGACAGGCGAGCCAAGTGCTCGTCTGTCCCATTTCTTTTTCTATCTCCTCCCACTGCCTCACTTACTCCACACCTGCATCCTGCTCATGAATCGTTTTGATGAGTTGTTGCAGGGCGGCGTGCCGCTCAGGGGTGTGTTTTTTTGTACGAATGCAGAGCAGGGCTTCGGCATTTTTAGAGAGAATTGAATAGCCATGACAATCCGAAGTATGGAAACTTGTTGATTTTAATTATGCTGTTTATTTGGTTGAATGAGAGCCAGTTACTTTTGTTTATTTGCGCTATATGGTTGTTTTTGCGTTTGGGGTTGTTACAATTTTCATGATTAATAGAGTAGGTTGGGAATTGGCCTATCTGCGGATAATTTTTACAAAATAAGTGTCTATTGTCAGTTTCTTTCGTCTAACTTTTACTCTTTACAGGGTTCTTGCCTTCCTCCTAAAGCCAATTTACATTTATTTTCGTATGCAAAAATTTTCTATCTACTGCCTCATTTTTTTCTTCACTTTTACAGCTGTTGCCCAAGAAAAAACGCCTTTAAATGTTCAACTAAGCCTTGAGAATCTGACCAGTTCCCCCTATTTCTGCGAGGGCAGCCAAATGACCCTGCGGGCCAGTCTTCACGAGCCGGGATTTTCCTATCAATGGTTTTTGGACGGTCAACCAGTGGAAACAACGATTACCAATACTTTGCCGGTGCGCAGGGCTGGAAACTACTCGGTAATAGTCAGTAATGCTGAAATGACTGGAACCTCTCCCAAAGTTCGTGTGGAAGCCTGCCCAGACAACAGTGCAGAAATAGCAGCGATTTGGGCGCAAGCCCTGAAAGACGGGAAGGAAAAACCGCCCAAGGAAACGCAGTCGGTTTTTACCGCGACGATATCGTCCGTAAATCCCATTTTGTGCAACGGTAATACCTCCGCCACGCTGGTGGCACAGCCGCAGGGAGCACAGTATACGTACCAATGGCAATACGCTTC
>JAIXPV010000519.1 GCA_027486105.1 Runella sp.
AATAGACATGGTTTTGTTGGCCACGCTGTTGAAAAAAGGTAAAAGGAGTTGCGCCAAAAACAAGGCAAACCCAAAGGAAAAGAACACCATTAGAAGGGATTCAAAAAAGAACTGGTAGACAATTTGGGCGCGAACCGAGCCTACCGCTTTGCGAATGCCTACTTCTTTGGCGCGTTTTTCGGAGCGTGCCGTGCTCAAATTCATGAAATTGATGCAGGCTAACAACAGTACAAATAGACCGCTGATGCCAAACAACCACACATACTGGATTTTTCCGCCCGTATTGAAGCCATTCTTAAAGTCAGAGTATAGGTGCCATCGGCTCATGGGGTGCAAGAAAACTTCTGGTTTTTTCTTGGCCAGTTCCTTATTGACTTTGTTTAGCTTGGCATCTTTGATTTTGTGCGAAACTGTAGCGGCGTCAGCGTTTGGAATGAGTTGAGCATAAATATGAAACGCATTGGGTCGCCATGGGTCGGCCATTGTCCTAACCCACTCATTGTTGTTGTAATACAGTTGCCACGGGGCTATAAATGTTAGGTCGCGAAATTCAGAATTGTGAGGCAAATCTTCATACACTCCTGTTACTTTTACATCCGTTTGGTTATCTATTTTCATGATTTTATCCAAGGGGTCGGCGTCGCCGAAAAATGCCTTGGCGACCGATTCAGACAGCAGGATAGCGTTGGGATTTTGGAGGCCGTTTCTGGTGCCTTTCAGCATTTTTAGCGTCAATATTTCGGCGATTTGAGGTTCGAAATACGCCCCTTTCTTACTGAATTTTTTCTCGCCGTAAGACAAAATACTGTACGCATCTTGTGACACAGTCACGTGTTCAAAGTCACTCCCGTAACTTTTGCGGAGTTCTTCGGCCAAAGGAAGCGGTGTATTGGGCCAGGTTTGCACTCCGCCGTTGTTGCTCACGTGTTGCATGACCCGCACAATGCGGTCGTAGTTTTGGTGGTATTTGTTGAACGATAATTCATCCCACATCCAAAGCCCGATAAGAATTGCCACGGCCATTCCAGCCGATAATCCTATAATATTGATGAAAGAATATACCTTGTTTTTGACAAGATTTCGGATTGCGATTTTAAAATAGTTGCGTAGCATGGATGTAGGTGCGTTTTATCAAGAATAGAAAAAATGGAGGAGTTGCATTTCCCTTATTCTCATTTTTATTCCGTTTTTAAACTTTTAACTGGATTCATGAGTGCCGCTTTAATGGATTGAAAGCTGACCGTCACCAACGTAATCACCAACGCACCTATGCCAGCCAGCGCAAAAACCCACCACGAAATATCGGTTCTGAATGCAAAGTCTTTCAGCCACGTACTCATGGCATAGTATGCCAAGGGCGAAGCTATCACAAAGGCTAGGCAAACCAATTTTAGAAAGTCTTTTGAAAGCAACTGAACAATGCTCCAAATACTCGCTCCCAGCACTTTTCTTACGCCAATTTCTTTGGTACGTTGCTCGGCTGTGAAAGTGGCTAAACCAAATAAGCCCAAACAAGCTATCAGAACCGCTAAGACCGCAAAACTGATAAAGACTTTTCCGATGCGTTGTTCGGTACGATACATATTGTCGAAGGCATCATCTAAAAATTGATAATTGAGGGGTGTTCCGCCCGCTCTTGACTTCCATCTTTCTTCGATTTTGGCAATACTCTCTTTAAAATCATTGGATTGTACCCGTACTGAAATCATTCCGTAAGGTCGTTTAGCAAGGCGCAGCGAGAGGCTTGCTACATTTTCTCGTAGAGATGCGTAATTGAAGTTTTTGACCACTCCAATAATTGTATATGGAATCAAGTCTTTTAGATTGCCGCCATAAGCGTATAATTTTTGACCGATTGGGTTTTTATAGCCTGTTTGTTTTGCTGTGGTTTCGTTGATGATGATAGCCGACGAATCTGTTGACATCGTTTTATCAAAGTCGCGTCCAGCTACAAACTGCATTTTAAGGGTTTCGGTATAGTCATAGCCTACTTCCCAGAATTGCATCGAGATACCATTATCGGCACCGAGCTGGCCTTCGGTCCAAAAAACAGTATTATTTCGGTAAGAAGGGGTCGGCAAAAAAGCACTTATGGTAGCCGATTTTATGCCTGAAATTTGTAATAATTCGTTTTTAAACGATTCTAAACCTTTCTCTAATAGATTTGTATCGTTGATAACGATGACTTGTTCACGATTGAAACCAATGTTTTGTTTTTGAATAAAATCTAACTGACGATAAATCACAATCGTAGAAATGATGAGAAATATCGAGGCAAAAAACTGAAAAACAACCAAACTACTTCGTAAATAACTACCTTTGGTAGTGGCACTTAGTTTGCCTTTTAGGACGCTAATTGGTTTGAATGAAGACAAAAACAGAGCAGGATAAATACCAGCCAACAAGCCTATAAAAACAGCAAAACTAAACAATATGGATAGTAAAAGTGGTTTTTTGATGAATGATAGGCTTAGATTTTTGGCTGATAAATCATTGAAAAATGGTAAAATCAAAGTAGCAATGCCAAGCCCCAATATGAATGCTATTAAGCTCATCAGGATGGATTCTGACAAAAACTGATTCATCAGCATCGCACGTACCGATCCCATAACTTTACGTACGCCCACCTCTTTTGCCCGATTGACCGAACGTGCCGTGCTGAGATTCATAAAATTGACACAAGCTATCAACAGAATAAAAAGAGCAATCGCCGAAAAAATGTAAACATACTGAATACTACTATTAGGCGAAAGTTCATAGAATTTGTTAGAATGGAGATGAATATCTGTCAATGGCGTCAATCCCAAAGCTACTCGATTGCCCGCTTTTTCTAATTCTTCTATGCTCTTGATACCCATTACACTCTTAAATTGGGGCATCATGTATTTTTTGATAACTTTATCGAACTGCGATTTTAACTGCTCAGGTTTTGTAACTTCTTTGAATACTAAATAGGTAAAAAAATTATTGTTCAACCAGTTATTTGCCCTGCTATCTGCCGAACTTTCCATCGAAAGAAACATATTCCTGCCTCTGAAATGCGAATTTTCGGGGATATTTTTCATTACACCCGTTACTTTATAGGCTTTTTCGTCAATGGTCATGGTCAGGCCCAAAACCTGTGTTTTTCCAAAATATTTCTGAGCAGTTTGTTCGTCTAAAACTATCGTAAATGGTTCGTGCAACGCCGTTTTTGCGTCGCCTTCAATCAATGGAACGCCAAAAACGTCAAAAACTGAATTGTCAACAAACATAGACATAGACTCACGGATATTCTGATTTCCTTTTTTGACCAAAATATCAATGGGCCTGAATCGGGTAAAGGTTTCGATGAATGGATAGTCGTTTTTTAAAGCAGCCCCCATACCATCCGAAACAGTGGCAAATGCCCTTTCTTGCCCACCAAACTTGACATCAAAATCAATCCGATAAATTCTGCCTGCTTTTTGATGATAGCGGTCGTAGCTGATTTCGTCTAAGACATAAAGCGTAATCAACAAACAAGTAGCCATACCAATGGCCAGCCCACCGATGTTGATGGCCGAATAAATCTTATTTCGTTGTAGATTTCTGAAAGCGATTTTTAGATAATTGCGTATCATGATCGGGCTGTATTGAGGGTTGAAAAGGCGTATTGAGCTTTAGTACGACAAATTGTTTGCCAGCCTCAAAAAAGCTGTTTTCTGTAAGTGGGTCTGTCCGAAATCGTACACCTATTGTCCCGAACTGAACAGCCGATTATAGTTTTTATTCCGTTTTTAGTGATTTTACGGGGTTCATCAACGACGCCCGGATAGCTTGATAACTGACGGTCAGTAGGGCAATCGCTACCGCCGAAAGCGCCGCAATGGCAAAATACCACCATTCTATGTCGATACGATAAGCGTATTTTTCGAGCCAATTTTTGAGGAAATACCACGCCACTGGAAATGCAATGAGCGTGGCAAGCAGCACCAATTTGATAAAATCCAGCGATAACATTCCTACCAGATTGGATACACTTGCGCCGAGCACTTTACGCACGCCTATTTCTTTGGTGCGTTGTTCCGCCGTAAACGACGCCAGTCCAAATAGCCCAAGACACGAAATAAAAATGGCCAAAAACGCAAAGTAATTAGATAGCTTATTGACCACATTTTCGCTTTTGTACTGATTGGCGTATTCTTGGTCGGCAAAAAAGTATTTGAATGGAAAATTAGGGTTAAACTTCTTGAACACTTTTTCGGTGTTGGCAATGGCATCGGGGGTTTTGCCACCTTCGGCGCGGATGATGACGACGCCCCAATTCTCCGTTTTGGGCTGTAAGCGCAAAATCAAGGGCTCAATGGCTGAGTGAAGCGTGTTATAATGAAAATCTTTCATCAACCCTACGATGATTCCCTTGCGGTCCCACATGGTCATCTCTTTTCCCACAGGGTCTTTGTATCCCATTTTCTTGGCGCTAGCTTCGTTGATGATATAGTTGGTGGTGTCGGTTCCGTATTGCTCGCTGAAATCCCGCCCGCCAATCAATTGGATGCCCATTGTTTCGATGTAGTCGTACGAAATGGCGTTGTTGGCAAAAAGCAATAATTGGGTTGTGTCTTTTCTGGGCCATTTTACGCCCTGTGTAGAAGAGCCCACTTCCAGTGGGTCTGATTGGGAGCAGGTCACGGATTTGATGCCTGGCTGATGTTGAAGTTCTTGCTTGAACGAGGCAAAGTTTTTCTGCAAATCCCCTTCCAATGGCATATAAAGTAGGTTTTCGCGGTCATAACCAGCGTTTTTCGTTCGTAAATAATTGATTTGTTCGTGAACGATAATCATCCCCAAAATGAGCGTAATTGACAAGGCAAACTGAAAAACCACCAGCCCTTTGCGAAAATAGGTGGCGCTCGGCTTAAATTTCAGGGAGCCTTTCAATACCACAACGGGGTTGAGCGATGACATGAACAACGCGGGATAGCTCCCTGCTACCAAGCCCGTTACCAACGTTAAACTAATCAAAACCACCAGAAAACTTGGGTCGGTAAAGTTGAGGGAAAGCTCTTTTTCGGTCAGAAGGTTAAAAGTGGGGACGAGTAAAAAAACAAGCAGAATCGAGAAGAGTAGCGCACAAAATGCAATCAATATGGCTTCGCCCATAAATTGCCCAATCAGAATGCCTTTGACGGCACCAATCACCTTGCGCACACCCACTTCCTTGGCGCGTTTGACGGAGCGGGCCGTGGCCAAATTCATAAAATTGATGCACGCAATCAATAAAATCACGATGGCCACGATGGAAAAAATACGTACATAATCAATCCGCCCCCCGTTTTGTTTGCCCGAATCCCAGTTGGAATACAAATACGATTCTTGGTAGGATTGCAGAAATATTTCGACATTGCTGTCTTTGTTTTTGGTCTTAATGTAGCCCTTAATTTTGGCGTTTACTTTGTCTAATGATGCGTTTTTGGCCAACATCACATAACAGCGTGGCCCGTTATTGCCCCATTCTTTGGCCCATGGGTTGCTTTTGAGCCAGCGGTCGAAGCTCATCAAAAAGTCAAATTTCAGCGATGAGTTTTTAGGGATGTCTTTCAAAATTCCCGTAACCATCACGTCTTCTTTGCCGTCAACTCGGATGGATTTGCCCAGCGGATTTTGATTAGGAAAATATTTCTGGGCGAGTTTTTTGGATATAACCACTTCATCGGGACGTTTCAGGGCGGTTTGGGCATCGCCCTGTTCCAGTTTGAAACTGAACATCGTCAGAAAATCCCCTTGTACGTAGCGGCCCTTTTCTTTATCAAATGTAGATCCTACCGTAAAAAGTGGTTGCTCTTCCCACAGCATTTGGCTGGCCTTTTCGATTTCGGGAATGTCTTTTACGATATTTTCGGCCAGAAGCCCCGGCGTTGAAAGGTAGGTTTCAATTTTGCCCGAATAATACTGGTTTTCCATTACCCGATAAAGACGCGTGCCGTTTTCATGAAAGGCGTCCATGGCCGTTTCGTCTTGTACCCACAACATAATCATCAGGCTGCAGGCCATGCCCAGCGCCAGCCCCATGATGTTGATAAAACTGTAGACTTTGTTTTTCCACAAATTGCGGAAGGCGATGGTGAGGTAATTGCTTAACATGGCTGCCTGGGTTTTGAGCATAGTGGAAAAGGCAGAGGGCCATTGCCCAATGCCTTACCGCACTACTTATATGGGTGAATATGTGTTTATACGCGCATTTTCTCAGTCACCACTTTACCGTCAAAAAGATTGACGATTCGGTGGGCAAAACCTGCGTCATACGGCGAGTGAGTCACCATGATGATGCTCGTGCCTTCGTCGTTGAGTTGAGAGAGCAGTTTCATTACTTCTTCGCCGTTGGCGGAGTCTAAGTTTCCTGTGGGCTCATCGGCAAGGATTAATTTGGGCTTGGCTACTACCGCGCGGGCAATGGCGGTACGTTGCTGCTGTCCTCCCGAGAGTTGTTGCGGAAAGTGATTGCGACGGTGCATGATGTTCATGCGGGTCAATACGGTTTCGACCATTTCCTTGCGTTGGTCAGCGGGTACTTTTAGGTAAAGCAGCGGAAGCTCGACGTTTTCATACACGGTCAGTTCGTCGATGAGGTTAAAGCTCTGGAACACAAACCCGATGTTGCCTTTGCGTAGCTGCGCCCGTTGACGTTCCGACAGTTTTGCTACCTCGGTCCCGTGGAAGTCATAGCTGCCTTCACTGGGGTTGTCTAAGAGACCTAAGATGTTGAGCAAGGTAGATTTGCCACAACCCGAAGGGCCCATGATGGCAACAAATTCACCGTCTTTTACTTCCAAATCAATTCCATTCAAGGCTGTTGTTTCCACTTCTTCGGTGGTGAAGATTTTCTGGAGGTTAGCTGTTTTTATCATTGTTAAGTCAAAATTATGGATTCTGGAGTGTATGCTGTATGATTCAATTTCTCAACGTTTTTGCGTTCTCAGCGTGAATTTTTACTGACTCACGCAAAGATGCAAAGAATATAAGTTTGCAATTCCTTGGCGTCATTGCGGGAATTTTTAATATTCCGTTATTTCAATTCAAGCACTTCTTTGTCGCCAAAGTTTGCGTAGCTGCTGGTGATTACTTTTTCCCCCGTTTGCAGCCCTTCCAGTACTTCATAATATTCAGGATTTTTACGCCCCAGCGTGATGTTACGCTTGATGGCGCGCTTGCCACTGTTGTCTAGCACATACACCCAGTTGCCGCCCGTATCGGAGAAAAACCCACCTACTGGCAAGAGTACTGCTTTTTCGGCTTTGCCTAATTCTAAACGAATCGGTGTAGACTGGCCGCGTTTAATGCCTTCAGGTGTACCTTTCGGGAAACTCATATCTACTTCAAAACGTCCATTTTTTACTTCGGGATAGATGCGCGTAATGGTCAGTGGGTGGTCTTTTCCATTGAATTCAAAACTCCCGCCCAACCCGACAAAAATCCGCGATACATAGTGCTCATCAATCGCGACGCGCATTTTAAAACCGTTGAGGTCGTCAATCTGCCCGATGTTTTGGCCTTGGCTGATGTTAGAGCCTACTTCTACGTCTATTGAAGAAAGCAATCCGCCAACGGGTGCTTTCACCACGAGGTTATCGAGGGTTTGGCGCCACAGGTCTACGTTGCGTTGGGTCCGCAAAAGCGTTCCTTCCAATTGACCAATCTGCATTTTAGCGTTTTCTTCCTGATAGATTTGCGATTCAGTTTCGATTTCTTTCTGTTTTACCAACAATTCGTAATCCCGTTTTGAACGAAGAAAGTCAGATTCAGGAATCACCTTGTCTTTGTATAATTTCTGATTACGTTCGTAAATATCTTTGGCTTGGTCAATTTTAAATTCCAGTTCGTTTAAAGTCCGACGGATATTAAAACGCGCTACTTTCAATTGTTGACGGGTATTTTGGAGGTCATTCACCAATCGGCTGGCCTCCGTTTCTGATTGTAGAAAGTTAAGTTTGAGGTTTTGGTTTTCTAGTTTCAAGAGCACTTGGCCTTGGGTCACCATGCTGCCGCCTTCCACGATTTTTTCCCGAACATACCCGCCCACGATGGCGTCCAAACGAATGATTTTGAGGGGTTGGACTACGCCAGTGACGACAATAAACTCATCAAACGAACCCGTTGAAACACTGGATACCGTGAGTTTTTCGGCTTCTACATTGAGTTTGGAGCGTTTATCTGAGAAAAACAATTGATACACGATAAAGGCAATCAGAGCACTACTTCCCGCAAAAATGGCAATGCGCTGGGTATTCCAAAATTTCTTTTTACGTACGCGGTCCATGGTGCCCTGAGGGTTGTTGTTTTGGCCGATGATTGGATTCTTAACTTCCATTGTTACTATGCTAATTGATGAATGAGTACTTTGTTAAAGCGCAGTAAGGAGTTGATTACTTTTCGACTCCTTACTGCTTTATTTTCTAATGGCTGTATGTGTCTGGGTAGTATTCTGCCAATACCCGTGCCAGAAACATAAGTTGTTGGTTATGAATGAATTGGTGTTGTGTGTGAATTTTAAAATTGTCCGAAAACGGACATAGGTTGTACGCCATTGGACAAGAATAAAAAGTGTACTTTATCTTAATGGTTGATAATGAGGTATTTTGTATTTTGGCACTCTTATTGGGTAAATTTATACATACCGTCAAAAGAGTTGTATTTTACCAAAATTACTAATTAGCTCATTTACAAATATTTCAAATGCTCACCGCCAAAGTATTGATTGTTGACGATGATGTCGACGTTTTGAGTGCTGCCAAATTGCTCCTTAAACGGCATTTTAGTCAAGTGGATATTGAAAAAAATCCCCAACGTATTCCTTTTTTAGTCACCAATGGCAATTACGACGCTATTTTGTTGGATATGAACTTCACGCGTGACGTTATCAGTGGCAAAGAAGGTTTCGATTGGTTGGACCGTATTTTAGACATTGACCCGCTGGCGGTGGTGGTCCTTTTTACCGCGTTTGGTGATGTAGAAATGGCCGTGCGAGCCATGAAAGCGGGGGCTATGGACTTTGTACTGAAACCCTGGGAAAACGATAAACTGCTGGCTACTATGCAGGCGGCAGTGCATAAAAGGGAGGAAAATAAAGCAAAAGTAGGCGGTAGTGCAGTGGCTTCGGCCAATAAACCAACGCCCGGGAAGCCGATGGCCCAGCCAAATTTTGTGGCTTCCAGTGCGGTTATGCAGCAGCTGTACGCCACCGCCGAGCGCGTTGCGGTGACGGATGCAACGGTACTGGTATTGGGAGAAAACGGAACTGGAAAGAGCGACTTGGCTCAGCTTATTCATCAAAAATCCAATCGTGCCGATAAACCTTTCGTTATCGTAGATTTGGGCGCAATTCCCGAAAGCTTGTTTGAAAGTGAGCTTTTTGGGCACGTTAAAGGCGCTTTTACCGATGCCAAAGAAGACCGCGCTGGGCGGTTTGAAGAAGCCCACGGAGGAACGTTGTTTTTGGACGAAATCGGCAATTTATCCCTGCCCATGCAGGCCAAGCTCCTCACCGTACTGCAAAACCGAACGGTAACGCGGGTGGGTTCAAATAAAACAAAACAAATAGACGTCCGTATCATTTGCGCAACCAACCAACCCATTGGCCAAATGGTGGCTGACCGTACCTTCCGTCAGGATTTGCTGTACCGCATCAACACCATTGAGTTGCGTATTCCGCCGTTGCGGGAGCGCCCCGAAGACATTGTGCCGTTGACGGAGCTTTTCCTGAAGCAGTACCGTCATCAATACAAACGCGTGGTAACGGCCCTGAGTGCGGCTTTGATTAAGCAATTGCAACGTTATCATTGGCCAGGCAACGTGCGTGAACTCCGCAGTGCAGTCGAGCGAGCCGTTATTTTGACCCAACAAAACACGTTGCAACCCGAAGATTTTTTCCAGAATGCGTTTACCGAAACCTCGCAGTTTACCGAAACCTACCAGCTGGAAGAAATGGAAAAACAGTTGATTGTAAAAGCCATGAAAAAATACAACGGCAACATCACCGAAGTAGCCAAGGAGTTGGGGCTTTCGCGGCAGGCATTGTACCGTAGAATGGAAAAATACGGGCTATGAAACACTTCTCAATCGGCATTTTATGGCGTGTTTTCTGGCTCACCCTGAGTTTGGCCGCATTACTTTACTTTGTTCCTGATGAGCAGTGGATATTATCGGCATTGATGGCGTTTATGAGTGCCCTTGCCGTCTTTCAGCTGTATTATTATGCCACCAGTACAAACCGAAAACTGGCGCGTTTTTTTGAGTCTGTTCGCTACTCAGATTTTGCCGTAAAGTTTCGTTCCGATGATAAAATGGGCGAAAGTTTTCGAGAAATCAACCAGCAGTTCAATGAGGTTTTGGAGGCATTTCGTGTGGCTCGGGCCGAAAAAGAAGCCAATCTCCAGTACCTCAATACCATCGTTCAGCACATCAGTACGGGTCTGATTAGCTTTGGTAGTGATGGTCGCGTGGAGCTAGTCAACAGCGCTGCGCTCAAGATGCTGGGGATTTATCGGTTGCGTCAGTTGGAAGATTTACAAGAGCCGCACCCGCAGCTTTTTACGTTGATCGCTACACTTCGTACGGGCGTACGCCAGCTTTACCAAACCTCCGACGATGAGTCGTTGTCGGTGCAAGCTACGCAGATTCAGTTGAGAGGCAAAGTGTTACGGATTTTGGTTTTGCAAAATATTCAGTCGGAATTGCAACAGAAGGAGATTGAAGCATGGCAAAACCTGACGCGGGTGTTGCGTCATGAAATCATGAATTCGCTCACGCCCATACTGTCGTTGGTAGGAACGATGAAGGAAATTGTGCAACTCGACATCGCGCCAGTTGTGCCCGACAATGAAGGGGTTCAGGACTTGACGGAGGCGCTGCAAACGCTGGAAAAACGCAGCGCGGGTATTATCCAGTTTGTAAATGCCTACCGTGATTTTACTACCTTGCCCAAGCCTACGTTTGTGGAAATCCCCGCCCGCGAGCTACTCAGTGGGGTGTTGCAGTTGTTTCAAAAAAGTTTGCAAGAAGCATTCATCAAAACGACCTTAACGATTGTACCTGAGAGTCTTGTTATTACGGCCGACGCGGACCAAATCGAACAGGTGTTGATTAATCTCATCAAAAACGCCATCGAAGCTTTGCTGGGACATGCCAATGCGCTATTGACTATACGCGCCTATTCTGACATGAATCAGCGCGTCTATATTGAGGTAGCCGACAACGGCCTTGGCATTGAGCCAGAAGCCTTGGAGCGGATTTTTATTCCTTTTTATACCACCAAAAAAACGGGTTCGGGCATCGGACTGAGCCTTTCACGCCAAATTATGCAACAGCACGGCGGTCAGCTAAGTGTGACCTCAGAGGCAGGTAAAGGCACTACCTTTGTGATTGTATTGTAGAGACGTACACGACGTCTCTACAGGATATTCCCGTCTTTTTTGAGCCAACCTATTTCTACAATAGCCTCAGAATTAATGGGGCCATACACATGCGGAAAGAGTTCGGTGCCGTTGGGGGCGGGTTCATATACCAGAGGAGACGTGAGCTTGTTCTCGTCGATGTACATCAAAAACAGGTTGTCTACCCCGCTGTAATATCTTTCCAAAACACCCGCTATTTGAGTTTGCGTGCTGCAATGAATGAAGGTTTCGGCGTCCAACGTCTCGCTTTTGTAGGCGGGGGCATACTCAAATTGTGCCCAATACTCTGGCGTAACAATGTGATAAATCATCAGCTTGGGGAAGTAACAGGTTCTCCTTTTTTGGGGAATAACAACGAGGCGATTACGGCAACGGCCAAAATCCCCACAATGATATAAAGCGAATAAACGGTCTTAAAGCCCCATTCTTCGAGTTGGTGATGCCCCAACATTTTGAGTCCAATGAAAGAAAGCAAAATTCCCAAACCGGGTTTGAGGTAATGGAATTTGTCCATGATGCTCGATAAAAAGAAAAACATCGAACGTAACCCCATGATGGCAAACACATTAGAAAAAAAGACAATGTAAGGGTCTTTGGTGATGGAGAAAATGGCGGGGATGGAATCTACCGCAAAAATTAAATCCGTAAAAGCAATCACAATAACGACCACAAAAATGGGCGTGATGTACCATTTATTGTAGCGCCGGTGGAAGATGAAAAAATGGTCAACAACGTTGCGATTATAGACGTTGAAATACTTGGACGCAAATTTTACGGCGATGTGCTCACTGGGATTGATTTCTTCGTCTTCTTCTTTCTGAAAGAGAATTTTAGCACCAGTATAGACCAAAAATGCCCCGAAAATATAGATAATCCACTCAAACTTTTGCAGCAGCGCCGCGCCGACAAATATAAAAACGAAGCGAAGTACTACCGCGCCCGAAATCCCCCAAATCAATACCTTTTTGTAAAACTTTTCGTGGACACCGAAAGAGCTAAAAATCAAGATAAACACAAAAATATTGTCGGCAGAAAGGGAGTATTCAACCAGATAACCCGTGATGTACTCAAGGGCCATGTTGTTCTGAAAAATCTGCAAACTTTCCTCAAAATTGCCTGGTACTAGCACTAGATGGTTGGCATATTTGCCTACAATCTCCTGTAAATGATCTATGTCGGAGACATCATGCACTAGATAACCGAAATTTTTGATGAAGAAATAAAATCCAACAGACAGTACTACCCAAACGGCACTCCAGATACCCGCTTCTTTGAAACTGACAATGTGGCTTTTTTGCTTAGTAAATACACCGAGGTCGATGAGCATGACGAAAATAACAAATACCGTAAATGCTCCAAAAAATAGAAGTTCGTTAGAAATCATCGCTTACGCGTGGGTTAATTAGTGAAATCGTTCTTGGTTAATAAGCCTCAAACAGCTATCAAAGTTCCGTAGATTCTTTCACATTGACAAACGGTTTCTATCGGGCCCAAGCGGGCGTAGGCGTGGTTTCGTCAAACAGCTCATCAATATAGTACTGTCGGCGAGAGCGTTTGTCGCAGTCACTACCGTTGTCGATGGGGTACAAACAGATTGAATAAACTTCGGTATTGTCAGGGTTCATGAGGCTGGCGTAGGTGCCGTCGGCGAATGTTTTGGAGGTATGGAGGCGTGCCAAATAACAGTGGGCGAGTTCATGAAAAACCAGTCCTTCACGGGTTTGGGTGGTGGCTTCTTTCCAGCAATATTCCTGAATACAAAGGATAATGTGCTTTTGGCGGGTTTGTGGAGCTTTACACATTCCGCAGATGTAGTTGGCGTCGGGTTGGGCAAACTCAACAATAAGGTTGTCTATTTTCAAGTCCAATCCGCGTATTTTAGCTTCTTTAACAAACGCTTGCACGTAAGGTTCAACTTCGGTCGGTACGCGGTATTCGGGGTCGGCTTCTTTTTTACAGCTTCCGAAACAAATTGTCAGAAACAAAAACAAAAGAGTGTGCTTTGCCATCGTTTTATTTATTAAAACCGAGAATCAACTTTGATTTTACTTTATCCTAAAAGGAGATGGATTGCTGATTATAAGTATTTTATCTTAAAACATCAGCGTTGTCTAGGCGTTATTTTTCATAATTTAGAACGCAAACGACGCTGATGTTGGCTTCTTTCTAAAGGGTTTCCATAAACTCCCTGATGGCTTCTGCCGAAGCGTTTGGATCTTCGATCATGCCCATGTGGCCTGCTTCTTGGAGTACCAAAGTGTGGGTGTTGGGAGAAAGTTTAGACAAATCAATGTTCTTTTCAAACGAAATGAGTTTATCTTCTTCCCCAAAAACAAACAAAACTGGAAGGTTGGAATCTCGAAGTACCGCCGTGCGGTCGGGGCGATTCATGATGGCCTTAAACCCCGCAATGACCGCTTCTGTTGGCAATTGAACGTATTTTTCTACGTGATTTTTGATGACTTCTGGGTGGGTCTTGGCATAGGCTTCGGCATACATATTGGGCCCCGCCTGACGAATAAAGGCTGCTGCCCCGTGGGTTTGCATAAAGGTCAACGTTTTTTTTCGTTGTTCGGTTTTGGCTTCATCGTCGGCATAGGCGGTGGAATGAAACAAGCCGAAGCCTTGAAGGAACTGTGGGTACTTTTCGGCAAAGGCCAAAGTAAGGTAGCCGCCCATTGAGTGCCCAATGAGCACACATTTTTTTATGTCTATCTCTTCCAACCAAGTGTGTAGCCCATCGGCATATTCTTCAATACTTTTAAACTTGGTCTCGGTCGAGAAATCAGGAGTCAAAACTTGATATTCCTGAAGCAGCGGCTTTATATCTTCCCAGATGGAGGCGTCAACGCCGTGACCGTGAATCAAAACGAGGGTTTTCATGCTGCGTTGGGGGATTATATAACGGTTAAAAAAAACAATAGCCCAACAGGAGAATGGCTGCGGGCTATTGTCAAAGATACTCAATAATTAGGTTTATGCCACTGATTTCAGGACATATAATGAAGAACGTTCAAATTTCTCGCGGGCATAATCCAGCGTGAGCGTAAACTCCGTCACGTCTTTCATGGATGGTAAATCAAACATGGCGTCGGTCATGATGGCTTCGCAAATGGAGCGCAAGCCACGCGCGCCTAGTTTGTAAGACAACGCCTGCTCCACAATGTATTCGAGTACATCATCATCAAAGGTCAATTTAATGCCTTCCATGGTAAACAATTTCTGGTATTGTTTGGTCAGGGCATTTTTAGGCTCGGTCAAGATTTGGCGCAACGCATCGCCGTCCAGAGGATTGAGGTAAGTCAATGCTGGCAAACGCCCGATAAGCTCAGGAATCAACCCAAATGATTTCAAATCCTGCGCGGCTACATAGCGCAAGAGGTTGCCTTTGTCGAAAATTTCGCCCAAACGGCGATCGTTGGTAAAACCAATCGGACGTGAGTTGATGCGTTTGGCAATATGACGGTCAATGCCGTCAAACGCGCCGCCACAGATAAAAAGAATGTTTTCGGTATTGAGTGGAATGAGTTTTTGGTCGGGGTGCTTGCGTCCGCCTTGCGGGGGAACGTTTACGACCGAGCCTTCCAAAAGTTTTAGAAGTGCTTGCTGTACCCCTTCGCCACTCACGTCGCGGGTGATAGAGGGATTATCGCTTTTTCGGGCAATTTTATCAATTTCATCAATGAATACGATGCCCCTTTCGGCGGCTTCAGCGTTGTAGTCGGCTGCCTGAAGCAAGCGTGTCAGAATGGTTTCTACGTCTTCGCCCACGTAGCCTGCCTCGGTTACCACGGTTGCATCGGCAATGCAAAATGGCACTTGCAACATCTTGGCAATGGTCCGCGCGAGGTAGGTTTTTCCCGTTCCGGTTTCGCCGACCATGATGATGTTGGTTTTCTCAATGTGCACCTCATCGTTGGATTTGGGCTGCATGAGGCGTTTATAGTGGTTGTAAACCGCCACTGAAAGCGTCTTTTTGGCCTCGTCTTGACCAATGACGTATTGGTCGAGGTAGCGCTTCATTTCGAGCGGTTTGATGAGATTAAACTTGGGGGGGGATGGTTTTTCCTTTTTCTTTTTAGGATACAATTCTTCCTGAACTACGCCGTAGCCTTGCTCAATGCAAAAATTACAAATGTGGGCATCAATACCCGAGAGCAGTAGCTGGACCTCATTTTTCCGTCTGCCACAAAAAGAACAATTTATTGCTGCCATGAAAGGAGTCAAAATGACCTAATGTTTAAAATTTACGTTGCAAAGTTAAGTTTTAACAATAACAAACCCCAATTAGTTTATCTAACGGACTACGCAGGCTGGGTGGAGTTTGTTGCACAGGCGTTTTTCTTCTCTTTTGACAATGAAGGCTTTCGAAGTGTTATGAGCTTTTTTTTAGATTGATAATACAATTTACGAACAAATGGGTAAGGCATAAAAAAGAAAAGTTTTACCTTCTCGTCCTTTGTATGTTACTTTAAAATCCAATACCAAGGCGTTGATAGGATTCTTAATCTAAACCTCTATGAACCATAACTTCTTCTTTATTTTTGCCCTGCTCGCTCTGACCGCCTGCCAAGGCACCACCGACCAAAAAAGTAACGCGCCCGATAGCGTCGCAACCGTCGCTGAGGTTGGCCAGCCAGAGGGCTCACCGAATAATTTTTATTGTATTCCTGGCGTTCAGGCGGGCAATGTAAAAGCCAACAGCAGCGAAGCAAGCCTCATTGCGCTGCTGGGAGCGGAAAATGTGGTTCGGGATTCGGTCTACATCGGAGAAGGCTATTATGAGAAAGGAACGACGCTCTTTAAAGGTACGCCCAACGAAGCTCAGATACTATGGAAAGATACCGTCAACTACGCCAATCCTAGGAATGTGATGATTCGTTCGGCTGAAGGCAAACCCAATCAGTGGTTGGTAGACAGTGGTGTCAAGATGGGAATGACCCTGAAAGAAGTGGAAAAAATAAACGGAAAGCCCTTCAAAATTGCGGGTTTTGGGTGGGACTACGGCGGCTTTGTGACCGACTGGCAGCGCGGAAAACTCGCTGGTAAAAATGAAGTGGAGAATCTCGTGATTCGCTTTTACTACAACATCGAAGATGATAAACTCGGCACTATTGCCGAAAATGTACAGGGCGAAGGGCCGTTTTTATCCTCCAATCCTGCCATGCAGCAGCTAAACCCGAAAGTAGTGGAGATTACAATTGGGTTTGATTGAGAAACGAAGCTTGTTTATCTTTTTAACATTCGCCGAAAATCGTAGAAAAGCCGTTCAATGAGCCGTAGATCTTCGGTGACTATTTCTCCCGTGGCGCTCATGCCATTGCGAAAGGGAAGCCTACGTTTGGAAGAGGTAACAAGCCCTTGCGGAAAAGTAACTTTGAGCAGATAAAGGCTATCTTGGGGCAATTCAGAAATGGCCGTTATCTCACCCCGTACAGACCCAAATTCCTGAAAAGGATAGCCAGGCAGCTTCACGATAACTTCCTGTCCTCGCTTTACTTTTCCAAAATTGTACTGTCCCAAATACATTTCACCGTGGAAACCCGAATTTTGGGGTAATACATAAAACAGTTCCTGCCCTGTTTTTACAGTTTGCCCCTCCTGCAAAGGAGCTAAAAAGGCGACTTTGCCGCTTACAGGAGCAATCACTACAAACCGCTGTTTCCAAGCCTCAATGTCGCTTTTAAGGGTATTAATCGCTTGAAAAAGACTGTTTTTTTGCTCAATACGCGTTTTTTCTAACTCTAACAACTCCTGCCGCTTTTGGTTTTGTGCCATTCCGTTATTGTTGAAGGCTGTTTGAGCTTGGTCAACCACCTGTTTTTTAGCAATAAAAATACTTTGCGAACGGCGTACCTCCACATCAGCCACTACTTTTTCCTTCTGTAAACTCCGATTCATTCGAAGATCGGCTTCTGCCAGCTCTAAGTCGCTTTTGTGGTTGATAATTTGCGTACGAAGGTTGTCTTCCAGTAGCGCAAGTTGGGTGAGATCGTTTTGCAAAGCAGCTTGTTTTTGGTCAAAAATACCTCCTTTCAACAATGATTTGGACTGGGTATACATGTCCTGAAACGTTTGAAATGATTTTTGTAACTCCCCCAATTGAAAATAGAAAGGAATCGCCAATTGATACAGGTTAGCCAAATCGTCGCGCTGAATGCATTTGACCAAAGAGTCTGCCATTACTGCTGCCGCCAATACTTCGTCTGGGTTGGCGGTACTTTCCAAATAAGCTAAGGGCTGTGCTTTTTGGACGTTATCTCCCTCTTTTGTAAATAGTTTCACCAATTTGCCGTCAGATTTGGCATTGGCTGATTTAGGAAAATCATCTCCCACAATGTGCAAAGGGCCTTTGACCAAATCAGGATATTTTACAAACCAACCCACAAAGATTAACATCAGAAATACAAAGAAAAACACAGTAATACCCCAACGTACCAACCACGAAGGCGGCTGACTCAAAATTTCATCTACTTCGCTGCTGCGTAAATGAATGGTATCTATGTGATCTGGCATAATTAATTTCCTAATTCCAACTGATTCTTAACCAATTCGTAATACTTACCTTCCTGCCTTGCGAGTTCAGAATGAGTTCCTGTTTCTACAATTTCTCCCTTTTCCATTACCACAATCTGATCGGCGTTTTTGACGGTGCTCAATCGGTGGGCTACCACTATGACTGTTCTTGGCTTCGTTGAACTGCCTTTAAAAAACGCCTCTAAATTTTCCATGATAACGCGCTCATTGTTAGCATCCAGCGAACTCGTCGCCTCGTCAAAGAATAAATAGTCGGGGTCTTTGTAAACCGCGCGGGCAATCAAAATTCGCTGTTTTTGCCCACCACTGATGCCGTTGCCCTCGGCCCCGATTTTGGTATTATACCCCAATGGCAAGGAATCAATATACTCCTGAATATTAGCCACTTTTACGGCATGGAGGAGTTTTTGAACATCCGGTACTTCGTCGCCTACGGCAATGTTGTTGGCGATGGTGTCTGAGAATATAAAGCCATCTTGCAGTACTGTACCGCATTGACTCCGCCACTGGCGATGGGGAATGGTGGACAATTTTGTGTTACCTAAATAAATTTCTCCATGGGTTGTTGGGTGCAAGTCATAAAATCGCAACAGCAACTTCAACAGTGTCGTTTTGCCGCTGCCGCTTGTACCTACAATCGCCGTAATTTTTCCCGGGGGAATATGCAGATGGATGTTTTTCAACACCGGTTCATTTCCCGCTCCCGGGTAGGTAAACGTGAGATTAGATACCAACAGCCCGCGCGGCGGTAGTACGCCACTGCGACCGTCCCTAGCCTCCAAAGGGGGAACAATATCTATTCCCCCATTGGGGCGGTTCGACGATTCGACCAGGGGGCTTTCGTCCTTTAGTGTATTAATCTCATTCAATCGCTCCAAACTTATCTTGGCGTCCTGCCAGTGCTGCACAAACTGAATCAGTTGCTCCACGGGGCTGTTCATCTGACCTACGATATACTGCAAAGCCATCATTGCCCCCAGGGTGAGCTGACCGTTGACCACCGCCGTAGCGGCCAAAAAGGTGATGACGATATTTTTGCCTTCGTTCAGAAACATCGCCCCCGCCTGCTGATATTGCCCAATTTCCAGCCCCTTCATGCTGAGTTTGAATTGGCGCACCTGTAAGTTTTCCCATTGCCAGCGTTTGAGATGCTCGGCATTGTTGAGTTTGATTTCCTGAATACCTGTAATGAGTTGAATCAAGCTGCTTTGGTTTTGGGAGGCCAACGCAAAGCGTTTGTGGTCTAATTGTCGACGATAACGCAGAAAAAACACGATCCAACATGTATACAAGGCGCTGAATAAGGCAAATACCCCAAAAATAGTCAAATGATAAGTAGCCAAAACAACGCCCAACACCAACAAATTAATCATGGAAAAAAGGGTATTGAGTGAGGTACCCGTCAAAAAACTCTCTATACGGCTGTGGTCACCGATGCGTTGGAGAATATCGCCCGTGAGTTTGGTATCAAAGAAGGAGATGGGAAGCCGCAGGAGTTTGGCCAGAAAATCAGACAAAATGCTGAGGTTGATACGCGTACTGATGTGCAGCAGTATCCAAGACCGAATAAAATCTACCGACATGCGCCCTACAAACAGCATGAGTTGCGCCGCTAAGACTAAGTAAATAAAATGCAGATTGTGGGTTTGAATGCCCGTATCTACTACCGATTGGGTTAAAAAGGGCAACACCAACTGTAAAACGCTGCCTACCAACAGTCCCAAACCTAACTGCATCCATAAATTCCGATAGCGCCATACATAGTCGTAGAGGTAAGAGAAGCCCATTTTACTGCTTTCTCCACTAAGGGAAAGGGTATCTTTATCTTCAAAGAATTTTGGCGTAGGTTCTAAAAGCAGAGCCACGCCTACTTTTTCTCCGTCTTCAATCGTGGTAGCCCAAGCAGATTCAAATTCGGGGGCGGTGTACTGTAGTAGCCCTTTGGCAGGGTCGGCTACATATATTTGATTTTTTCGGATGCGATACACCACCACGAAATGCGCTTGATTCCAGTGTACTATGCAGGGAAGCGGAGCATCGGCCGCTATTTTTTTTAGGGGTGCTTTTACCGCTAAGGTGCGAAACCCAATTTGCTCAGCAGCCTGCGCGATTCCCAACAGATTGACACCATCTTTACCAATCTCAGACTGTTGCCGCAAGGCTTGGATACTGTGAGTTACCCCATAATGCTTCGCTACCATGCGCAGGCACGTTGGCCCACAATCCATGGCATCGTGTTGGTGGTAAATGGGGAATTTACTCATTGACCGTGCAACGAGTTGTTGGTAGGATTGGCTTCGCCCCAGGTAGCCGTATAGGGGTCATAGCTACACTTAGCGGGTTTGGAGTAGATGTTGTTGGGGTCTTGGATATAGGCGCGGCAATCGGTGCAGATGTGGCGAAACTCGCAATCTTTACAGACCTCTATTTGGTCTTTATGAATGTACCATAGGTCTTTAAAGCCTTGTTTTTCAATGGCCTCGCGTAGCGTAGTATCGCGGATATTACCGTAGCTTTTGCTCATCGAAGGGCAGTTTTTGATATTGCCTTCGGCATCTATTGAAATCTTGCGATTTAGGCCCGTATTGTGTTTTTGGGACTCGGTGAAGGTTTGGATATTGATAGAAAAATAATCAATACTGATTGCGCCACAGTGCGAACTGTCATTAATACCCTGTTTAATAAATACCACATTTCCCATTCCCGAAGGGTCACGATAAGCGATGCTGTTTTCATGGGCTGAGTGAACCATTATCGTATGGATGCGCGGATAGGTGTCCGTCAATTGTTTTAAGTTTTCAAGTGTAGTTTCGGCGGTTGCTTTGAGGAGGAACTCAACTGAAATGATGCGACTATTTTCTAAATTTTGCAAAACTTCATTGAAATAACCGAGTGGTTTTTCAATATAAGAACGCAACTGAAAATGCTTACATCCCAATTGTTCAAACTCATCTAAAATTGTACTGAAGTCGTGCTCGCTTTCCTGATTTATATCAATGATCGCGTTGGTAATGTGGGCTGGCTGATCCCAATACAAGTCAATATCAGGAAACAACTCCAAGTCTTCCTTATTGCAGTAAAACCCAAACTCATTGGCTATCAGAAAATCATAATATTCTTCTATGGTTTCGTCGTATTGATTTTGATAAGCGGCCTTTATTTCTCCAATTGGTTGGGCTCTGTGAGTTGTTAGTATGTCGTATAACCCGTTAGGGATCAGGTAGAAATCATTCCGCTGTACATCACAAACCATACTTCTCTTTGCTCCTCTGACGGGCAAACAACAGGCATATAGTCTAAAATAGGAATTATCCATTGAACTTGGTCCAATCTATGATTTTGGAATAGGGTTTTGTATATTCTTCTGCCAATGCCATGCCTTGATAGGCCGAAACGTAAAGAAACAGGTTCTTTTTTGGCGCAGCATCAACAGCCACTTTGGTCAGGAGTTTGAAAGTGACGGGCAGTCCCTTCACACCTTTCAATTCGGGAATTTCTCCCATTTCTTTTTCGTTCATGCGTTTGCCAAAAAATCTGCGATGTATTTTTCAATCGGATAATTACATTTTTCTGATACCATGCTGATTTGGCCGTTGGGGTTGCACTCCAAAAAAACATAGCGTTTATCTTTGCTCACAATCATATCAATAGCTCCTGTATTTAGGCCTGCCAATTGGGCAAATTTTCTTATTTTTTCTTCAATTTCGATGGGTAATTTGTAAGGCACGATTCGATTGGGTTTTTGGTGGTTATAGTTGCGCCAATCTAAGGAAGTTATAGGATCGCTTTGCGACATGATAGCCCCTGCCCATATTTTTTCATGCACAAAAATCACTCTTAACTCATACTCTTTGGGAATTTCTTTTTGAAATAATGTAGGAAAAAACTCTTCATCTAAATCTTCAAGGACTTGGTCAGAAACTCGCTCGGTATGATTGTAATAATAAACCCTGTCAAATGTACCAGTAAATGAATCTTTGATGGACTTATTAATAATAGAATAATGTTCTTTTTTAAATGCAATGGCTTGTTTTTTTTGAGTAGTTACCAGCATAGCAGGAATATCTAACCCCGCTTGTTTTGCCATTTCCAAGTGCCATAGTTTATTGGGTACTCGCTGGAAATAGTTGCCAATGTGAGGCTTTTGCTCGATTGATTTTATTATGAAATTGTTTACAATTAGTAACTCATTTTGAAGGTAGTTGTTAATTGCATGTCTTTCGCTTAGTATTAATTTATTAGCATAGTATTTCCTGAACAAAAAAGAATTTCCTTCTGCTTTTATGTTTACAAGTAAGTTGTTGTCATTCTCATTAAATCTTTTAAATGCTAATGAATAGTTGTATATCCAACAAATAATATCATTTGTACTTTTTTCGGATTTGTTCGAATATATGTATATCATTTAATTATTCGCTATTTTTAGTTCTTTAATAT
>JAIXPV010000501.1 GCA_027486105.1 Runella sp.
GCCTAACAATTTAGAAAAAGCAAGCCTTTTGGCGCTGGATAAAATCGAAAAAAGTTCGGGCTGGGCACGTGTCGATTCAGTCGTTGTTGGAAAAGCTTACGCCTCGCTCCTGACTTCTGTCATTGCCTCCGATGACACTTCGGAGTACATTAGGGTACGTTTCAAAGGAACAAGTTTTGGAATCGTGGATGTGATAGGGCCGAGTAGTGGGCAAATCAGGGTGTATATCGACAATGAGCCACCTCGTTACATCAATCGCTTTGATGAGTATGCAACTTACTACCGGATGAATTACACGATTATAAATGGGTTAAAAGATGGGAATCATGAAGTAACCTTAAAAGTATCCCCTGAAAAGCTTGATAAAGCGTTGATTTTGCAAAAACGCAATAACAAAATAAACAACCCCAAGCTATATGAAAAGCAGTTTTTGTACTTAGGAGGAATTTTAATAGAATAATAAAACCTTCAGGTATGACTTTTAGGTATATTATTTTTTGAAATTTACATGTTGATAATGTTACTGTTCGTATTTTCGCAACAACATACTTTTACTTCACTCAAATCCAACGTTCTAAAAAACCATTTATGACTCCAATTTTACTACCCCAAACCCATTTTCAATCTTTAAATCCCTTACGTTGGTTTCAGCGTTTAGGCTCTTTTGGCTTTTTAGCCTTATTGCTAACGGTTTCAACGGTTTCTCGGTCGCAGGCCCCCACCGAGTTGTTCATTTCTGAGTACATTGAAGGAAGCAGCAACAACAAAGCCATCGAAATTTATAACGGTACTGGTAGTTCTATCAATTTAGCGACTGGTGGGTATAATATTCAGATGTTTTTTAATGGTAGTAATACGGCGAGCCTGACCATTAATCTAACGGGTACGGTGGCTAGCAATGACGTGTTTGTGATTGCACAGTCATCGGCAAATGCAACTATATTGGCCCAAGCTGATCAAACCAACAACGCTGGATGGTTTAACGGCGACGACGCAGTAGTACTTCGCAAAGGCACTACAATTATTGACGTAATCGGTCAAATTGGCTTTGACCCTGGTACCGAATGGGGAACAGGGCTAACCTCTACCTTCGATAATACCCTTCGTCGTAAGGAAACCATTTGTGGAGGTGATGTAAACGGAAGTGATGCATTTAATCCTGCCACCGAATGGGAGGGCTTTGACAATGATACATTTGGGGGGTTAGGTACGCACTCCGCCACTTGCGGCCCTGCGACTCCTACCCTTAATATCAATGACGTTTCTAAAGAGGAAGGCAATACAGGCACCACTACTTATGCATTTACGGTGAGTTTGAGCGCACCTGCGGGGCCAGGTGGTGTTACGTTTGATATTGCGACCGACGATAATACCGCTAGTTCGAGCAGTGATTATGTAGCAAAATCATTAACAGGACAAACCATCCCGCAAGGGTCAAACAGTTACAGTTTTGAAGTGGTAGTAAATGGCGACGAAAACACCGAGCCAAACGAAACCTTTGTTGTCAAAGTAACCAATGTAACTGGGGCGACAGCGGGTGATACACAAGGGCAGGGGACCATTCAAAATGATGATATAGCGGTTACAAAAATACACGAGATTCACGGAAGTGGCGCCACGACGCCTTTTGCGGGTACAACCGTTGCGATTGAAGGTATTGTAACGCGTACTTTCCTTGGTTCAACGCGTTTGAATGGTTTTTATGTACAGGAAGAAGATGCTGATACCGATGGCAATTCGGCCACGTCGGAAGGGATTTTTGTTTTTGACCCCGCCCAACTTTTCAGCGGTAACATCGGCGACAAGGTAAAAGTAACAGGTAGAGCGGCGGAATTTGTCTCAAGCGGAAGCAGCTTAACCCAATTGAACCAATTGGTGAGTGTTCAGAATGTGGGCCCAGCTACGTTGCCAGCTATTACGAATGTACAATTACCCGTGTCAAACGTGAGCGACTTGGAGCGCTACGAAGGAATGCTCGTGGAGTTGAGCGCTGCCACTGGAAATCTTACCGTGACAGAGCTGTTTCAATTGGGCCGTTTCGGACAACTTGTGCTCTCCGCAAACGGTGACAGCAATCAACCTGGCACTGATGCCCGTTTGGATCAATTTACGCAGTTTAATTCGCCAAGTGTATCAGGTTATTCAGACTATCTGGCTCAGATTGCCAAAAGAAAGATTTATTTGGATGATGGTGTGGGTTCGCAAAATCCTGACCCCATTATTTTTGGCAGAGGGGGGAATCCCCTTAGCGCTTCCAATACCCTTCGTACAGGCGATGAAGTCGTAAGTGTTGTGGGCGTCTTAGACCACCGTTTTGAAGGCTACCGAATCCAGACCTTGACCAGCCCTAATTTCATTGCAACCAATGCCCGCCCAGCTACGCCACCTACGCTCGGAGGAACGTTGAAAGTAGCAAGCTTCAATGTGCTAAACTATTTTAACGGAAACGGCTCGGGGGGTGGGTTTCCTACTTCACGCGGAGCTGACAATGTCACCGAATTTAATCGTCAACGTGATAAAATTCTGAACGCAATTATTACTTCAGGAGCTGACGTGGTGGGTTTGATGGAAATTGAAAATGACGGTTTTGGAGCTACGAGCGCTATTCAAGATTTAGTGAATGGATTAAACGGCATTGCGGGTGCAGGCACCTATAGTTTTATCAATTCAGGCAATATTTCTACCGACGAAATAACCGTTGCGATGATTTATAAACCAGCCGTGGTTAGCCCGGTTGGCGATTCTAAAGCTATTCCTTTTGATTTTGGTTCTGGTTCATTCAACTTAGTAGGAAGACGGTCATTGGCGCAAACATTCCAACAGGTTTCAACAGGAGAAGTGTTTACGGCGGTGGTAAACCATTTAAAATCAAAAGGTAGCAGCTCGGGTGGTGCGGGAGATGCAGATTCGGGCGATGGGCAGGGGCTTTCTAACGGTACACGTACCCGCCAGGCGCAGGATGTAGCCGCGTGGTTATTGACAAACCCAACGGGCACAACCGACCCTGATTACCTCATTCTGGGCGATTTGAATGCGTACGCCAAAGAAGACCCATTAACGGCTTTTGCCAATGCTGGTTTCGGAAACCTTCTTCCTTTGACATCGTATTCGTACGTTTTTGATGGTCAGCTTGGTTCGCTTGACCATGCGCTAGGAAGTGCTACTTTGGCATTACAGAAAACAGGTGCCGAAAAATGGCACATCAACGCCGACGAGCCAACCGTTTTAGATTACAACACGGAATTTAAAACAGCAGGTCTTGTTTCTTCATTGTACAGCACTGAGCCTTATCGGTCTTCCGACCACGATCCTGTCTTGGTGGGACTGAATTTGTGCACGCCGCCTACAATCAGCAACGTAGCCGTAACCCAACCTACTTGTTTGACTGCTACGGGCAGTGTTGTAATTACCGCTACTGGTACAGGTACATTGGAGTACAATTTGAATAATATCGGTTGGCAAGAATCAAATACTTTTAGCGGTTTAACTTCGGGAAATTACATCCTTGTGGTGCGCTCCAAAGCCAATACATCTTGTTCTACGACCTATGCAAGCAATCCCGTTGTGGTAAATGCTGCTCCGCTTGTACCCTCAGTATTTAGCGTTTCAGGTGGTGGTGGTAAATGCAGCGGAAACAATGGAAACGGTGTTGTACCATCCTTTACAATTACATTGAGTGGTTCACAAACCAACGTAAATTATCAACTCCTTCGCAATGGCTCACCTGTAGGTAGCGCGGTAGCTGGCACGGGTAGCTCGTTGACATTTACGCAGACCGAGCAGGGGGTTTACACGGTTTCGGCTACTTCAACTACTGGCTGTACATCAGCCATGACGGGAGAAGCCATTATTTACACCAACAGTCGCCCCGATAAATTTAAGGTATCAGGTGGTGGAAATTACTGCGTGGGTGGTGCTGGTGTAGAAGTGGGTATGGAGAATTCTGAAACAGGCGTTAATTATCTGCTGAATAAAAACAATGTTAGTACGGGAATTTTGGTAGCAGGAACTGGCAGCGCGATTAGCTTTGGATTGCAGCCTGCGGGCACTTACACCGTAGATGCCATCAACGCTGCCACGGGTTGTGACGCTAACATGAACGGCTCAGCGGTTGTCTTGGCCAAAAATTGCAACGGTAGAGTAGGAGCGGAAAACTTTGACGCTGATGATTCTTCTGATTCGGATGTTTGGGCGGCGATTGCGCCCAATCCTGTAATGGGAAGAGAGTTGACTCTTTTGGTGAAAGGAATGGCGGGCAAAATGGTGGAGTGGCAATTGCTGAATGTGCAAGGAAGCATAGCTGTATCGAGCCGATTTATGAGTGGTAGTAACGCTCATCGTCAGACCCTCGCAGTGCCTCAATTAGCGACTGGTTCGTACTTGCTAAACGTTCAGTCAAACGGTAAAAGCCTGACGTTGAAAGTGATGAAAGCAGAATAACTTTTCATCCCTTAGACGCTAAAAAGACAGCGAGTCTGGTGCGCATTTTGGCACCGACTCGCTGTCTTTTTTAGGTGAATTCTTTGGGAATTAATTCGGTAATTTATCTCTAAAATACCCATAGGCCCAGGTACCTGCCACGGCACTCAGCAACGTAACAATCACGGCCATATAACCGCTACCGATTTGGGCAAATAAAGGCCCAGGACAAGCGCCCGTAATGGCCCAGCCTAGACCAAAAATAAGGCCACCGTAGATTTGTCCTCGCTGAAATTTCTTGGGGTGAAACTGGACGGTTTCGCCAGATAGTGTCTTGATATTGAATTTTTTAATCAGAAATACAGAAATCATTCCGACCACTACCGCACTACCAATAACGCCGTACATGTGGAAACTTTGCAGGCGGAACATCTCCTGAATACGGAACCATGAAATGATTTCGGCTTTGACAAAAACAATCCCAAAAAGAACCCCGACAATCAGGTATTTGATGTTACTGACCCAACTTTCGGGTTGTGCCATGTCGTTTGGAGCTTCACAGACGAAGGGCTGTTCATCTTGCTCAAGGGGAGGAGAAACTTGCTGAAAACTCATTGTTGTATTTTTTAATGTGTTGTGTTTCAATTAAAATAATTTGAAAATAAAGGGCAATAATAAGTGAGTCATGACAAAACCGCCCACCATAAAACAGCAAGTTGCGATGAGCGATGGAACCTGGAGGTTTGACAACCCCATGATGGCGTGCCCAGATGTACAGCCACCTGCGTAACGCGTGCCAAAACCAACCATAAAACCACCCAACACAAAGAAAATGAATCCTTTAAGCGAAAATAGTGCCTCCATACTAAACAAATCGGCGGGCATCAATCCCGAAAAATCCTGAATTCCTAGCGCCCGTAAATCAGCCATTGTGCTTGCTGAAAGTTGGAACGCGTTGGGGTTTTCCATAAAGTTGGTGGCAATCATTCCTCCAAAAAATACACCGAGTACGAAGACCAAATTCCAGATTTCTTTTTTCCAATAATACTTGAAAAAAGAAATATTGGCTGGAAAACAAGCCGCACAAATGTGACGCAGTGAGGAAGAAATACCAAAAGATTTATTGCCAATCAATAATAATGTGGGGACGGTCAGCCCAATCAGCGGCCCAGCCACGTACCACGGCCAAGGTTGACGAATCAGTTCAATGAATTGTTGCATGCGAATGTTAAATTAATAGTGATAATTGAGAATTAAGTTGAAGTGAGACATATTTACTTTGTTGAATACATAGCGGTCGTTTTGGTATGTTTCGCCAATTTCATCTTTTCGAACAACCAACAGCAGGGCGTTTAACCCTTTCAGGTATTTTTCAAATTGATACGTAACTCCCAAGTTGATTTGAGAGTACGAAGGCATACCGTATTTGTTAAGTGCGAAGTTTTTGGTGTCGGGCAGTTGAAAATACCCGCCGCTGATTTCAATTTTCAGGTTCTTGATTGGTTTATAAAAGGTATTGATACTCGTAGCGGTTACATCCCCAAAACCTTCGTTACGTTCGCGAGGCATAAACGTATAAAAAGGCTCGCGGCCCCACTCACGCGGCATGAGGTACCTGCCTTCGGCGGTGATTCTGGTGGCATTTACGTACCAATCAAACTTGGCGGATTGCCGCCCGATTCGGCCCGAAATCACCGTCGACGTGGCTCCAGGTTGAGTATAGGCTTTGGCAGGGTCTGTATTGCCACCCTTTCCCAAGGCATTTTGTCGGACAAACTGACTTCCTATAAACCAATTTTTCCCCGCCACAGTTTTTGATTTCCATTCTGCTTTCAGAAAACCCGTGTTATTTATGTTTTCAAGGTAGGTATCCCAAAGCTCAACCGACCATTGTTTTTTACGGTACGTTGCACCCAAAATTCCGACACCTTTTGATTCCATATTTCCTTTGTACTGAGATGGTTTGCCGTTTATATCTACTCCTACGGGGTAAATACCCATGCTTTCACCCACTTCAAACCACCGTACGGTTGAGCGAGGAGAAATCCGCCAAATGTATTCGCCGTGGAGTTTGAGGTTGGACCATTCATTGATATCTACTACGGCCGCCTCGGTCAGGGTAGGCCGCATACGCCCATCTTGAGGATTGATAAAGGGTGACTGAGGGATTTGCCGACCGAGGGTCACGAGGGATTTTTTTCCGACGTGGGTTTTGACAAATAATTCTTCTAGTCTATCCAAATCTTCGTGGTCATGAGGGCGCTCAATGTCAAAAAGTCCAATTTCGTAACGATTGACTTGGCCCGTCAGCGGGTCGGCTTTGGCTAGATCAGTGGATTTGATGTTAAACATGAAAAAACCACTTAGGCCCAGTTGAAAACGCTTGAAAAATTTGGGTGTTTCGTAGCCAATTCCTGCCCCGGCACCCCACGCAAAAGCATCACTCAGATTTCCGTCGTTTACGGTTCCTGACCAATAAGACCGGGCATGACCGTAGAAGCGTCCGTTGGCAAAAAAGTGATTCAACGTATTGGTATCTTTTTCTATTTCTCGGTGACTATGTATGCCTTGTCCATAAACACGACTTAACATACCTGACAACAATATTATAATATAAAAAGTGCGATTCATTTTCTTCTCTGCCTAGTGTTTTGAAATAACAACACAAAAGTACAGGTTAGAAAAAGGGCCTTCCGTGACAAATGTTACCTAAAGGTATAATCTATCCCAAAAACTTGACTTAAAAGATTCTGCGGAGCGTCTAGGATGGTGGCATCGTGGCGTAAAGTGGGTGTTACGGGCGAAAACTCCCGTAAATATTCCTTCATTACGGTGTGTAAGGTATAGGAAGTAAGCCTTGCTTCTTTCACTCCCTTGAGGCGGCATAGCATATCATCGGGGTCGCCGTCGCGGTCACAGGCGCACAAGGTGTAGGTTTTGGCAAGATCGAGGGGTTGGTTGCCAATAATCACTTTTTGCACTCGATGGCCTACTCTTTCTTTTGCTTTAAATTCTATCTGCATACCCTTAAACCGTACCACCCAGCCCCCCAAGCGTTTGGATGCATCTTGGGCAAACACGTTTTGTAATTCTTTTTCGAGCCACTCCATGAGTTGCTGGCCCGTTGCTTTGGCCGTTTTGACGTTAGAATCAATGGGAAGCATATCAAAAAGATAGCCTTCAGTGATGGCCACTTTTCCATCTTTGCCAGCGGTTAGGGGCGGACAAAATCGAAAGCCGTTTGACAAGGCTATATCTGTATTAACTTTCCATTTGAGGGCGTCCACGATTAAGGTATCAATCGTGTTTTCGACCACAAAATTTCGGTATAAGGGTAAAGTACTGTACCCAATAACACGATTTATTTCGGTGCGATACGGTTTTTCAATTTGTTCTACTAAATCTTGAACTTCCTTTTTTGCAGGGTATTTTTTAGGGTCAACTTCAATAAGTTCGTATGATTCTCCCCTAATTTTTCCGTTTTCAACGCGTAAGTCGAGTTTTCCGATAAATGAACCAAAAGCGCTTGGTTCTACAATTTTGGTGTATTCGGCCTGAATGGGTTTTCGTACCCGCTCGTGGGTATCAGCTCCAAAAATATAGTCAACTCCTTTACAATCAGGGTGATTTCCCAACGCAATTTGCTGACTAAGCCCCAAATGAGAAAGTAAAATTACAAAATCGCATTGTTCTTGTTCTTTCAGCAGAGCCACGTAATCTTTTAGACTTTCTTCGGGTTTGGTATAAATAATTCCCTTGCTGTACATCGGAGATTGACGAATCGGAACGAGGGGGTCTGTATATCCCAAAAAACCGATTTTAATCCCCAATCGGTTGAAAATCTGATAGGGTTGAAAAATGAGATTTCCACGTTTGCCGTCGCCCGCGTCGTGGTACATATTGGCGCACACCTTGGGTGTAAGTAGCCCGCCCATCAGGTGTTGCATGTTTTGTTTATTGTATACCACTTCCCAATTTCCGGGAAGATATAGATCATAATTGAGCGCATTTAAAAGCGGGACAAACGCTTTTCCCGTGGTTTTGACGGCCAGCATACTGCCCTGAAACATATCGCCCGTATCCATTACTAGGGTATTGGTCGGGTTTTGTTTGCGCAATACATCCAAGGCCGTTGCCAAATGCGCGTACCCACCTGCTTTACGAAAAGTAAGTTGGTTATTTTCCCAAAATAGCTCGTCGTGTGGGTGAAGTTGGCAATGGACGTCGGTGGTTTGTAGGAAAGTAATCGTGCCGCTTTTGGCGTGGTTACTTTCATTGCTTGTAGTGGGGCTGAGAACCGATAGGGGTGGTGTATTTCCCCAAACGGCCCCCGTTAACAAACCTGATTGCAGAAATTTGCGTCGTGAAGGCATGATTGATAAAGGTTTAGGTTAAAATCTTGCTTTGATATACCTCCAACCTTCACCCTTCATTTACAACCAAAATACCCGTGAAGACAAAAATAAAAAGGAGTGATTTCATAGGGAGGCGAGGCTAGGTTTTTTGGATTTATTGGCTTTGTGTTTTTCTTTCCAATCTTTGATGGGCTTGTAGGGGCCATATTTATGCTGGGCTTCCGTAAAAGGGTCGGAGTAGGGCCCAAATGGATGATCGAAGGGTTTGCCGTCTATGTTGGGCCAATCTTTGCTTAGGTCTTTGGTAGGTCGGGGCATAGAATTGACATACGCGGCTACGTCCCAGGCTTCTTCGTCGGTGAGTTGGGCATTTTTATAGGAGACACCAAAGGGCATGTTGTATTTTACATAGCCTGCAAAGTTGGAAATGCGGTACAAACCCGCGCCGATATTGTAGCTGTTGGGCCCCCAAAGCGGCGGAAACGTATAACTTTTACCGTCGGCGGCCAACACACCTTCCCCTTTTGCCTGATGGCAGCTTTGGCATTTTTGTTCGTACACTACTTTTCCCAAAACGGGGTCGGTGGCTCTTTTGAGGCCTTTTAGCTTATAAATTCCTGAGCCTTTGGGCGCTTTATTTTTGGGAACTCCCGTGCCCAACCATTTGATATAGGCCAAAATGGCCTTCATTTCGCGGCTGGTAGAATCGGGGGCTTTTCCGTTTAGGCTACGTTCAAAGCAATCGCTGACGCGTTTTACTTGATTTTCGCTCGTTCCCGACCGTTCGCGAAATTTGGGATAGGTAGCTTGCACAGCAAAATAGTTGTTTCCCCAAGGCTGAGCGCCTGCTTGCAAATGGCAGTTTTGGCAATTCATGCCGTTAGAAAGAGGCTTTACGCTGCCTTTGGGCCCCAGATAATCAGCCGTATGCGCAATGAGTTCTTTGCCGTAATTGATTAAGTTTTGTTGTTCTGCGTTGAATTTAGACTTTTGCCAATCGGCGGGGCCAGGCCAAAGACCCACAAAGTTTGAATCGGGTTTTACATAGTTAGCTTGCTCAATAATGGGTTCGTTATTGTTGGAATCTCCAACAACCAGAATATATCCTAAAAAGAACATTAAACCAGCAGATGTCAGCAGTAATATTAACAGAATTTTGAGCGAGCGTAATAACGTTTCTATGAGGTTGTTGGACTCCATGATTCCCAAATGGTTATGAAAGGCGGAGGGACAAAATTAGTGGTCTTCAACTTCTTTCATTGTGATATATGTTACATATCAATGAAAAAATTGAATAAAAAAATGAATATATAAAGTGTTAAGACATTTAATTAAATGAATAGAGTTTAGTCTAACAAAGGGTTAAGCTGCCACTATTTTATCCATTTTAGCACGATACTCCGTAGGAGCAAAAGCCAAGGAGTTAAATGTAAAAAAAAATCAAACCAATCCATTGGTTTCATACCCACAGCTCCGCCGAATATCCACCGAATTTTGCCGAATAAGTGAGGCTCTGGAAGAAAAGGTGCTAATCCTAAGGTCAGACTCGCCATGAGCCAAAGTTGCCAATTATTGAGCGTATTTTTCATTATTCTATGGGTTTTATTACAAAAATCAGGGTTATTCTATTGATACATCGTGATATATGTTACACAAAAAAAGAGAGAACGATTTATTCGTTCTCTCTTCGAAATGAAGGGATTGATTTACAATAAAGTAGAAGGGCAAACATATTCGGTCAATGGTAGTTTTCCCGTGTTTTTGAGGGCCGCAAAACCACCCACTACATCTACTAAATTATCAAAGCCCCGAGCTTTTAGAATTGAAATGGCAATCATGGAGCGATACCCACCCGCACAATGAACATAACAGGTTTTGTCGGATGGAATTTGGGACATATGGTCATTCAGAAAATCAAGTGGCAAATTTTCAACGCCCACCACGTGCTCAGCGTCGTATTCGCTCTTTTTACGCACATCAAACACCGTCAGCGATGGATTTTCGTTAAACAAATCCGAAAATGTTTGGGCCGAAATACTAGTTACACTATCCATTTCTAGGCCTGCCGCTTGCCAAGCCGACATGCCGCCTTGCAAGTAGCCTACGCAGTTGTCGTAGCCCACCCGGGCCAAACGCGTGATGGTTTCTTCTTCGTTGCCTGCTTCGGTCACCAACAAAATCGGTTGTTTTAAATCAGGAATAAGTGTGCCCACCCAGGAGGCAAACTGCCCGTCTAGGCCGATATTGATGGCGTTTGGAATAAAACCTTTGGCAAAAGTTTGGGCTCCGCGAACGTCCAAAATTAAGGCTTCGGTTTCGTTGGCGGCGGCTTCAAACGCGGCGGGTGTCAGCGCCTGACTTCCGCGTTGCATAACATTTTCGAGGCTTTCATAGCCTTGAATGTTCATCAATACATTTTGGGGAAAATAGGCGGGGGGAGGAACCAGCCCCGTCAGAATCTCTTTTATGAATTGTTCTTTGGTCAGATTCAAATTGAGCGCATAGTTGAATAACTTCTGGTTGCCGAGGGTGTCGGTGGTTTCTTTGCTCATTTTTTTGCCGCAAGCGCTGCCTGCACCGTGGCCGGGATAGACGATGATGTCGTTGGCCAACGGAATGATTTTGGTGCGTAGAGAATCGTAAAGATGCCCCGCTAGTTTTTCTTCGGTCAAATCGCTGATGACGTGCTGCGCCAAATCGGGGCGGCCTACATCCCCGATAAACAGGGTATCGCCCGTGAAAATGGCAGTTTCTTTGCCGTTTTCATCAATCAACAAAAAACAGGTCGATTCCATTGTATGGCCTGGCGTATGAATGGCCTTGATTTTTATTTTGCCCAACTGAAACTCTTCCCCGTCTTTGGCAACGTAGGCCGTATATGCGGGCTTGGCGGTGGGTCCAAAAACAATGGTAGCCCCCGTAGCGTTGGATAAATCAATGTGTCCTGAGACAAAATCGGCGTGGAAGTGAGTTTCGAACACGTATTTAATGTCAACGCCTTCTTTTTTGGCGCGTTCTACGTAGGCTTTGGTATCACGAAGGGGGTCAATGACGGCGGCTTCGCCGTTTGATTCGATATAATAGGCGGCTTCGGCCAAACAACCCGTGTAAATCTGTTCTACTTTCATGTCTTTTGAGGAAGTTTATTTTGCTGATTTAATAGAACAAAATTACCGCTGGCTGTTAGCCTTTTCTGTAACTTTTAGCACATAGAAATACTGATTGATATCAGCTTTTAAGTCATTTAATCAAACCTCAAAAACATAAAAAATCCCCGAAGACTTAGCATCGGGGATTAGCGGGGAAATAGAGTGGATTAACAAGCGGCAGCTTCGACCAATTCGGTTGTGGTGGGGTTTCCTTTAGCAACCCATTCGTTCATGCCTGCCGAATAGTTTTTTACGTTTTTAAATCCGTTGTTGACCAAAAGTGAATACCCAATGGCGGCCCGGTCTCCACCCTGACAATGGATAACTACTTGCTTATCTTTACTGATTTTATCCAAATTGGAGAGAATCGTTCCGATAAAAATATTCTCAGCGCCTTCGATGTGTTCGGTATTGTATTCCGACACTCCGCGCAGGTCGATTACTTGGGTATCTTTTCGGTCAAGGTAAGATTTGAATTCGTCGATTTCGATGATTTCGCTTTTTTGGAGCGGTATTTCGAGGGTGTTTACGTCGTCAATATAACCAAGTACGTTGTCTAAACCAATGCGCATCAATTTGCGGGTCAGGTCTTCGATTTGGTCGTCTTTGGCCACCAACATAAATGGCTCTTCGTAATTCACAAACCAGCCCATCCATGTGGCAAAGGCGTTGTTTCCCTGAATGTTGATGCTGTCAGGGATAAAACCTTTGGCAAAATCAACTTTATTTCTGGTATCAATTAGTTTGATGCCGTTTTCCATGGCAGATTTTACAGCATCGCCAGAGAGTTTTGTTTGGGTGGGTACTTGCGTAAGCAACGGACGCTCTACTTTGTTGAGCTTTTTCATCATGGCAAAGTACTTGGGTGGCTCGGGTTGGTCAGCGAGTAGGTAGTCCACAAATCCTTTTGGGTCGTCATCGTGCTGAAACGCCCAATTTCGAATTTTTTCGTAACCAACCGTTGAGCTAGGAACCGCCCCGAGGGCTTTACCGCAGGCCGAACCCGCTCCGTGGCCAGGCCATACCTGCAAATAATCCGGTAAAGCGGCAAATTTTTGGATAGAATGAAACATTTGAAGCGCACCAGCATCTTGTGTTCCTTTCATGCCTGCCGCTTTTTCTAATAAATCTGGACGACCGATGTCACCCACGAAAACAAAATCGCCCGTAAACAGCATCACTGGTTTGGCACTTGCGGGTTTGTCGGTCAGTAAGAAACTGATACTTTCGGGCGTGTGTCCTGGGGTGTGAATAACTTCAAACGTAAGGTTTCCAACCTTGATGACACTTCCATTTTTCAAACCAATGTGGTCAAATTCATATTCCCAACCTTCGCCACCTTCATCGGAGAGGTACATTTTAGCGCCTGTAATGGCGGCCAATTCGCGGGCTCCCGAAAGAAAATCGGCGTGAATGTGGGTTTCGGTGATATGGGTGATGCGCAAACCATTTTGTTTGGCAATTTCAAGGTAGGTATCTACATCTCTTTTGGGGTCAATGACCATGGACTCACCCGTTCTTTGGCAACCAATAAGGTAACTTGCTTGGGCTAGGGTTTTGTCATAAATGTGTTGAAAGAACATGGTTGTGTTGTGTTAAGATTAGTATTGTTGAATTAATGATACAAAGTTAGATTGAGGCGGCGCTCGGTACTGTGACAATTATTACATAAGCCACATTTTATTTAATTATTTAAAGAAAATTTCTTTTGAAATAATCCCGATGCCCATCACGAGTACAAACCAGCCAAATGCTCTTTTGAGTTTTTCGCTCGGAACGAACTTTGAGAGGTAAGACCCTACAAAGATGCCGACGACGGAGAATCCCGTAAATTCAAGTAGAAATGGCCAATCGACCGGGAGGTTGGAGACGTCGCCGATGAACCCGATAAGTGATTTTGCCGCAATGATAAGGAGGGAAGTTCCTACCGCCATTTTCATGGGTAAATGCGCTAAAACTACTAAAGCAGGAATGATTAAAAAGCCGCCGCCAGCCCCCACGAGGCCCGTTAATGCCCCCACGACGGCCCCTTCAAGTCCAATAACAGGGTAGTTGAATTTTAATTCGCCAGCTTCTTCGTTTTTAGTCTTTTTCTTCTCCTTAATCATTGAATACGAAGCGGCCAACATCACAATGGCAAAAAATATCATGATGCCGATATTTTTGGTGACTTCAAATCCACCTACCGAAAATAATAAATCAGGAATGGCGGGAACGAGGTATTTGCGAGTTAGAAAAACAGTGATAAAAGAAGGAACAGCGAAAACCAGCGCGGCGCGATAATTGACCAATTCTTTACGCATATAATTGACGGAGCCGACCAAAGATGTAGTACCGACCACGAAAAGGGAATACGCCGTTGAGAGAACAGGGTTGATGCCCAATAAATAAACCAAAACGGGTAAAGTAAGAATGCTGCCGCCGCCACCGATAAGCCCGAGACTTATGCCGATAAAAATGGAGGCAGAAAAACCAAAAATTTCAATTGAGCTCATTTTTTTTGCAGTGAGTTGTTGAAGACGCTGCAAAAGTAGAAGGTCAAAAAGGGCCTTACCGTGATAATTGTCACATATCCAAAGAAAGTTTTAAGAAAAACGATAAGATTTTCAGAGGCTTTGCAGGAAGGTTACGTTGCTTATTTTTGGATTATTAGGCCTTATCAATGAGTTTCTTCTTTTTTTTTTCATTGGTTTGAACGGAATCTTTTCCGTTTTCAATCTCTACCTCTTTGACGGTGACGGCGTACGCATTGGGATAAATGGCCGAGCCAAATTTCATGGCGTAGGCCTTTGTAAATTCGGCTCCGAAATAAAGAATCAATGAAGAATAATAGATCCAAACCAACAAAATAGCCATAGAGCCAGCGGCACCGTACATGCTGCCGATGTTGGTTTTGCTGATGTAGAATGAAATCCCAAACTTGCCAAGCATAAATAGAAGTGCCGTGAGCATTGAGCCGGCTAATATGTCGTACCATCTGATTTTTGCATCGGGCAAAACCCTGAAAATAACCGAAAATAGTAAGCTAATAACGATAAACGTAAGCGCTTGATTAAGAAGATAGAACACCACAATAGTGACTTCGGGAAAGGCGGCCTGCAACCGATTGTTAAATCCGTCTAAGATGGCTGTAACGGCTAATGAAACCACCAGCAAAAAACCAAGACTCACAATGACCGAAAAGGATAAAAAACGGTTTTGGATGATTTTTAACCATCCTTTTTTGGGCTTGGCTTTGATGCCCCATATTTTATTGATGGAGTCCTGAATTTCGGCAAATATACCCGTGGCACCTACCAACAACGTGGCCACACCGATGGCGGCGGCGGTAGTACTTTTGCCGCTTATGGCGGCTTTCTTGATAATTTCCTGTAATTCTATGGCTGTGTCTTTACCCAAGAAATTATCTAACTGCGCATAAATTTGTCCTTCGATGGCTTCGCGCCCCAAAAAAATACCGCAAAAGGAAATGATAACTACCAACAATGGCCCTACCGAAAATACGGTAAAATAGGCCAGAGAGCCCCCGAGTTTCGTCACATTATCGTCTAAAAATCCATTGAATGAATTTAGCAAGACTTCCCACAATCCTTTAAGCGTGATTTTTCGAGTCATTGAATTCAGTTTTTAGTAGATTGGATAACAGAAAATTAAAATACCATACCAGTACGGTCCCTAATTATGTCTTAAATCCAAATCATCCAACGACGTAAAAGTCAGCGTATATTTCTGAGAATTCAGGATGTTGAGCTCAATGAGGCTTTCTTGGATGGTATTTTGAAATACCTCAATGAGCGAAAATATAAGTGGTTTATCGAAGTTATGCGTCGAAAACCGGATGTTGCGAGCGCGGTTTATGGTTGAGATAAAATGCATTATTTTCCCTTTATTTTTTGCCATCATTTCTTTCAGAAAAAGAATGGTTAAGGGATGCTTCAAAAATGTATTGGTGGTTGGAACTCCATCTTTTCCGTAAAAACTATTGGTATGTTTTAAGGAAGGACTTTGTTCTAAGTTTTCAATTTCTTCATTATTGATTAATAGCTCAATGGTCAGGTTTTGCTTTTTTATCTCTTTATAAAGCTCGTATGAGGCTGATTCGGGGTTTAAATCTTTGTTGATGCACACCGTATGGGTAGAAGGAAATTCTTGTTGGAGAGTGCTACATGCTTTTTGCAATAAATCTGGTTTGGTATCAACCAATACCAAACTGTATCCTTCTCGTGCCAGAATACGCGCAAAAGATTCTCCAATTTTACCCGTAGCCCGGGTGATGAGTGCATATATTGACGTGGAGTTATTCATTTTTTATCCGTTTAAAAAGTTATCAATTGACCAGTAAACTTTTTTCTTGCCAGTCTATCTCATTGTAAAAGCGGTGTAAAAAATGTTCAATATTTATTCAGGCTTTATGTTTATTTTGATTTAAAATGAGCTTTCTTTACTATAGTGATTATTTCCCCACCTAAATTTTCGTACTCAGTCAAAAAAACCTTAAAAATAGTCGATTAAGATTGATTTTATCGTTTTTTAATCATTTGATAGTGAGTAAAATATTCCCCATTGTGCAATAAAATTCCCTGTACAGGTCTATGTTGTATGTTGAATAGGGGGGCTAAAATAGTTTGATTACCTAGCTCAAAGTCCTGTTAAATAAACCATAAATGGATTTTAGGACTCCTCAGAAAACAGAATTTTAGAAGTGAGTAAAGTCATTATTTTCCATGACTAGCTTCATGGGAAGTAAGTCCTTAGATTAGTATTTTTCTTTTCTAAAAAAATAGCATTTGGATACTTTTACAGTTTCCAAACTGTATCAAAAAGCATGAGTACATATTCATTATCAGGTTTCGCCGACGATTTCAATGGCTTTGCGGCCGAGTATTCCAAGCGCGTGGCGTATTTTTCGATGGAATTTGCCATTCATCAACCCTTAAAAACGTATTCAGGAGGGTTGGGTTTTTTGGCGGGCTCGCACCTACGGGGAGCCTATGCGCTTAAGCAAAACCTCATCGGAGTCGGTATTTTATGGAAATATGGTTACTATGACCAAATCAGAAAAGCTGACCAGACCATGGATGTTTTGTTTATGGAGAAACATTATGGTTTTCTCGTAAAACTAAACGTTACGGTGCAAGTGCTGATCAACAATGCACCCGTGTGGGTGGGGGCGTATTATTTACCCCCTTCGGTATTTAGAACCGCGCCCCTTTTTCTGTTGACCACTGACTTGCCGCAAAACGATTATTTGGCCCAAACCATCACGCACCGACTGTATGACCCGAATCCCGAAACCCGCATTGCGGCTTATACGGTGCTGGGTATAGGCGGGGCAAAGTTGCTAGACGCCCTCAACTTGACCCCAGATGTGTATCATTTAAATGAAAGCCACCCGTTGCCATTGGCTTTTTACTTGTATTCAAAGTTCAGTAGCGTTGAGGCGGTCAAAGAGCGCGTTGTGTTTACCACGCATACCCCCGAAGAGGCTGGCAACCCACAGTCAGATATTCGTTTACTTGACCGCATGGGCTTTTTTTACTATCTGCCTTTAGACAAAGTAAGGGGTTTGACGGGGGTAGAGGGGGATGCATTCAATCATGCATTGGGAGCTTTGCGACTGGCTCGACTCAGTAACGCCGTTTCTGCGATGCACGAAAAAATAAGTAACGCCATGTGGAAACATACGCCCGACATCAGTCCGATTATTCACATTACAAATGCCCAAAGTCAAGTTTATTGGGCCGATAATTCCTACATAGAAGCCGCAAAAACGGGTAATGATGAATTTTTAAGACATCAAAAGGCGGATTGGAAAAAGGAGTTGTTTGAAGTAGTAGCCGACCAAACGGGCGAGCTATATGACCCAAATATCCTGACGATTGTTTGGGCAAGACGGCTGACTGGGTATAAACGAGCCGATTTATTGCTCAATGATATGGAGCGCTTTGAGCGCTTGATTTCCAATACCCGCTATCCTATTCAGCTGATTTGGGCAGGTAAGCCTTACCCCTACGATTATGCGGGCATTAGTCAATTTGACCGACTTGTGCATTTGTCGAAGCGCTACGGGAATTGTTCGGTGTTGGTAGGCTACGAGCTTTCGTTGTCGAAAATGCTAAAAAGGGGAGGAGACGTGTGGTTGAATACGCCGCGCATCACTCACGAAGCCTCAGGAACCAGCGGCATGACGGCCATTATGAACGGCGCGTTGTTGTGTTCAACAAACGATGGCTGGGTACCTGAATTTGCCATAAATGGCCAGAATGCTTTTATTTTACCCGAAGCCGACGTCAACAACCCGACCCACGAGCAGGACGATTTTGATGCAAAAAACCTGTTTGATTACCTTGAAAATAAAATTTTGCCGCTTTATTACGAAACGCCCGATGCTTGGTGGACGATTGTAAAAGCTGGAATAAACGAAATAAACCCGCGTTTTGATGCACTTCGATTGGCAACGGAGTATTATGAACGGCTTTATATGAGCTAATTTGATAAAACCTATTAAAAACAACATACCATGCTGACCGAACTTTCAACGGAAATTATAGACCACATGTTGCACAATCAATACTTCGGGCGAATTGGGTGTTCGGCTGAAAATAGGATATTGATTGAACCCGTCATGTTCTTTTACGATGGGCTTTACATTTACGGCATTACGCGGGCAGGAACCAAAATTGATATGGTAAGAAAAAACCCGAATGTAGCTTTCGAAATTGATGAAATGATCGGCCCAGGCGTGTGGCATAGTGTGTTGATTGAAGGAGAATTTGAGGAGTTGCATGATGAGCTGCGCGACTCTGCCCTTTATCTACTCAAAAACCGAAAAGTGCCCGTTTTTGCCAACGAAAAACCTGGAACCTTAACTCAAAATCCAACGGAAACTGAGAAAACGGTGCAGCCTATCGTGTATCGAATTCATATTAAATCAAAAGCAGGCCGTAGTCTTAGGCTCTAGTCGGTCAACTGAGTTTTTACCGCTTTGATTATTGTTGCGGCATCTGTCATGCCTATTTGTCGCCACACTTCAACGCCCCGCTGCACTAGTACAAAGGTGGGAGTTTTGCAGATGTCAAAACTCTTAACAATCCCTGGATACGTCATTTCATCAATTTTGAAGACATGAACAGTAGTACCGAGTAGATTTTGCAGTAAATCTGCTAAGGAGTGAAGCGAAGAAATCAAGGTGTTTTCTCCCGGTGCTGAAGGCATAAAAATAAGTAAATCAGCGGACTGAGAGGGAATCTGTATCGGATGCGAAACCGTGAACTCCATGCCTGCTTATTTTTAAAATAAAAACGAATGATTAACTTGGGCAAAGGTAATGATTTGTAGCCCTCTGAAATTGATTTTGGTCAACTCTGCCCCTGTGTTTTCCCCCCATCCTCTTCGTTAAGAATCCCGTTTTTAGATAGAAATTTCTAAAAAAATACCACTTGAAAACCAAGGAATATGCTTTTTAATGACTTATCGAATTTACTTTTTGAACAGGAAAATGATTTTTTAGGAATTTATGATTTACAACAATTCCATTTTCAACGTATTAATCAGTCTGGTATAAGATTAATGGGGTTTTCGGGCAATCAAAAATTTTCAGATTTCAAAGATCCTTGGTTTCGCGCTGCGCATGACGATGATACTGAGATAGCGGCCAAAATAGCCAAGCTCATGGAGTCGGAGCATCATTATGAAGAAGTTGAAGTAAAGCGTATTTCGGGGCAGGTATTTCGGGGAGGTATTACAATTACGCTTATCCGAGGTACAAATAACGCCTTGGTTCGAATTGTCAATCTGAGTCGATTGTATGAAGCCGAACTTGCCCTTCTGCAATCCATTCGTCAATATGAAACCATTGTTTCGAATGCGACCATCGGAATCATCGTTTGCAATGAAAATGGACAGATTATTTCGGCCAATAAAATGGCAGAAAAACTCTTTAGCTATTCGGAGGATGAATTTACGACAATGGATATTGAACAATTGATACCCTCCGACCGCATCGATGTACACCGGCAACACCGCAAAAATTTTAACGTCAACCCCCAAACGCGGGAGATGGGGCACGGGTACGACCTGAGAGCCGTAACCAAAGAGGGTGTTGACTTCCCTGTTGAGGTAAGTCTTAGTTACTTTCGCCTGAATGATGAGCTTTATGCCATCGCTTTTATCAACAATATTATCTTTAAGAGAGAAGCTAAGCTGCAACTTAAGGCCCAACATGAACTGATTAACCAACTTAACGTTGAGTTGGAACAAAAGGTAGCCAATCGAACCCAAGCCCTCATAAATACACTTCGACAACTTGAAAAATCAAAAGAAGAGCTTGCAAAAGCCTTGGAGAGAGAACGTGAGCTGGGCGCTTTAAAATCGCGTTTTGTTTCATTGGCTTCCCATGAGTTTAGAACGCCACTAACGGCGATTTTAACCTCCACAACTTTGGTCGAGAAATATGTTGATGGAACTCATCAAGATAAAATTCATAAGCATCTGGTGCGTATTCGTGCCTCGGTAAACCACCTCAACGAAATCCTAGAAGAGTTCTTGTCGTTGGGTAGGTTGGAAGAAGGCAAGGTTGAAATTCATACCGACCGCGTGAATTTGGCCCAACTGGTGAATGAAATTTTGGAGGTTATGCAAGGGATATTGAAGCCTGGGCAGAGAATCCAGACCCACATTTCCCCCGCCGATGTCATCATTATTGATGCGACACTGTTGCGCAATATCATCCTAAATCTTTTGACAAACGCCGTAAAATACTCCCATTCTGAATCGATTGTGAGGGTGGAGGGAACTTGTAAAGATGGGCAGTTGACCCTCTCTGTACAAGACAGC
>JAIXPV010000575.1 GCA_027486105.1 Runella sp.
AAAACATGGCAGGATGAGCTCAACAAGGGCCGTACATACTAATGGTTTTACCCTCAAAATTGATGAATCACCATGATTATACTACAAGCTACTCCCATAAGTCAGAACATTTGGATTGCAGGATTGGAGGCCATCGCTCTGTTGGCGGCGGCGGCTTATATTGGTTGGTGGATTGCCCGCCGTACTTTTTCGGCTGAATTGGCCAGTCTAGAAGCCGATGTTCATACCCGTCATAAAGAACTCAATAACTGTAACAAGAGTAAGTTGGCAGCCTCAACGCCTGCTCCGGGCCGAATCCCAGAGTCTATTCAACCAGAAAGCCTTAGAGTTATGCCCGTAATTCCGAGCGACCCCGACGATTTGGAAATCATTGAGGGCATTGGACCCAAAATTGCAGAACTTCTCAATCAGCAAGGGATTTTGACGTTTGCGCAGTTGGCCCAAACGCCTGCCGAAACCATAAAAGAAATACTCAACGCGGCTGGTCCGCGTTTTCAGATTCATGACCCTACAACTTGGCCAGAACAGGCTTCTTTGGCTCGTGATGCCAAATGGGATGAACTGAAAAAATGGCAAGATGAGCTGAATAAAGGCAGGTTGGATTGAGTACCGTACATTTCAAACAAAAAGCCCCATTTTTCGGGGCTTTTTGTTTGAAATAGAGGGCTTATTCAAAGAAAGGAACTCCTTTTGGGGCATATTTACGCATTCCCTCTTCGTTGATTTCCACACCGACACCTGGTTTTTCGGAAAGTGGAATGTACCCATCTTTCACCATCGGCCCGTCAAACGTAACGATTTCTTTGAACATCGGTTCTTCATGGAAATAAATCTGCCACTCCAAAATCAAAAAGTTAGGCACCGAAGCACACACGTGGCTGGAAGCCATGGCCCCCAAATACGAAGCCACCATGTGTGGGGCAAACGGGACGTAGTATAAGTTGGCGAGGTTGGCAATGCGCTGCCCTTCACCGAGCCCGCCAGCTTTTTGGAGGTCGGGCATTACGATGTCTACTGCCCCCAATTCCAACAATTTCCGGAAGCCGTGTGCCAAATAGTGGTTTTCTCCCGCACAAATGGGCGTTTGGGTAGAGTCCCGGACGGTCTTATAGGCTTCGGGATTTTCGGCAGGAAACGGCTCCTCCAAAAACAATAATTTCAAGGGTTCCATCATCTTGGCTACGCGTTTGCCAGTGGTGGTATCGTAGCGACCGTGCATGTCTACGCAAATGTCAATTTTGGGCCCGACTGCTTCCCGGACGGCGGCAATTTGGTTGTACATTCTTTCCAATTCTCCGTTGCTTGCGGTCCAGTTGTAAGCGTCGTACTTGTTGGGGTCATTGCGCTCGTCAATGTCGTATTTTACGGCGTTAAACCCCATTTTGACGGCGGCTTTGGCGCTTTCGGCAAAGGCTGCAGGGCCTGTTTGGGTGGTTCTGTACGCGCCGGTATCGCAATAAACGCGAATTTTGTCCCGAAATTTTCCTCCCAATAACTGATAGACGGGCATTCCGAGAGCTTTGCCAGCCAAATCCCACAGAGCGGACTCAACTGCCGACAAAACTGCAATGTACATGCCCGCCTGCGCTCCTTCAAAAAAACCAGCGCGGCGCACATCTTCAAACAAGCGGTGTACATTGAGCGGATTTTTTCCCTTGATACGCTCGCCCATCATTTTGACCAGATGGTACGTGCCAGGCGTTGCATCAACTCCTTCCCCGCAACCGTGAATACCCTGATTAGTATAAATTTTAACAAATAAACTGTGCCCGTTACGGATAAATCCGCATTTAATATCGGTGATTTTTAAATCAGAAGGAGCTGAAGATTGAGGTGTGCGTTGGAGTGCAGTTTCAAGTCCTTGGCCATAACTGCTAAGGGTTGAAAGGCCCAGAGCGGTGGTAATGGCACTTTTGGTTAAGAAGTCGCGGCGGGAGGTCATTTGATAGTTGAAAGGTTAAAAATGGAAGGAAAAGGGTTAACAATTTACCAAGTGCGATTTTTCAAATATTCTTGAATTTGTTCTTTCGGCACAGGAAGCTCGTTGATATGTGAGTTGAGCCATTTCGAAAAATCTTTTTCAATCTCGTCCGACCAACGATTGTCGATTTGTCCTGCCGTGTATTTTTGCTCGCGGAGCCGTTCATGGCCAAACATATCCCGCAAACGCACGATTTCTGAAGTAGTTACTACTTTTTCGGCCAAATGCGGCGGAATAAACGTAACGGCCCCGTCGCGCCCGAGCACGACGTCGCCGGGCATGACCATTACTTTGCCAATGCGCGTGGGGTGATTAATGCCCACCAATGTAGTATTCAGTTCACCATCAGGATTATTGAGGTGGTGTGAAGGGTGATAAGTGCGGAAAAAAGAAGTAAAACCGCCGATTTCTTTCAGCCCCGCAATGTCGCGTATAGCACCTTCGTACACAATGCCATTGCCCGTTTTGGCGTAAATAGAATTCCCTAGATTATCGCCAATGGTAGGGCCGTTTTCGTGCGCTCCGAATTGGTCCACTACGTATACGTCACCTTTGACGAGCAGGTCAATAGGCCATGCATTCTGGGACTTGATACGCCCGTCTTTTTCATGCCCTTTTTTGTCAATCACACGGTGAACGTCTGGCCGACCCGGCATAAACGTTGCGGTTAAGGCTCGGCCTACCAGTACGCTGTCGGGGTTGATGCATTGCCACCCTTCAGCGTACTGAAACTTATAGTTGGCTCCTTTCATCACTGCCCATGCTTCTTCATGCGTGACGAGCCTCATGCGTTTGAGAAGCGCATCGGAGACTTTAGGTCGACCATCGACAAAGCGTTCTCCTTTCCATTCGGGGGTCAGAAAAAGGAGCTCTTCTTTGGAGATTTGTTGAGCAAACAGGGGTAAGGTAAGCCACCCCCATAGAATAGCGGAGAAAAAGAATGTTTTCACAAGGTACTAAGTTGAGGATTAATGGTTTTATTTTAAAAGCCAATGTCCTCTTAAACTTACTTTTGCGATATTTTTTCTATTAATAATTCTGTTCCTGAGTTAAGATTAACCTTATTTCGCCGAAGGTTTTATCCCATAACTGTGCAACTCGTCGCGTATTTTTTTTACCCAACTGGCCTGCATTCCTTGGTTTATTCCGTGGTTGGTTTCGTCATCGTATTGCTGCTGAAGCTGCGTATGAAGCCGAAAATATTCTAGATATTGGTATTGAATCTCACTGCTGAAGTCCTCGACAGAAAACGTCATGCCTTGTACTTTTCGTTTGAAGCGCTCTGCTATGATGCGGGTCACGTCAAAATGAAGCTGTTCGTGGTCGAGCACGTAGTCGTTTTTGGAATCGGGCCGAACCCATGAGATGGTTTTGTCAATCCACACTTTGGTCCGAACCCTCAGCTCTATGGTGCGGTTTTTGACAGAGGAGCGGGCCTCAAATCCGAAACTAGTAAATACCTGCGCTGCCCACCGTTTATAAACGCTAGGCGCACCCTGAAAATCCAACCAC
>JAIXPV010000476.1 GCA_027486105.1 Runella sp.
GTTTCTCCACCAACAACAACCGTTCTAATTCCAAATGCAATGTTAAAAAAACATCAGGTTTTGAGAAACCTGATGCACAGGCTTACTCCATCATTTGCCGCTTAAAAAACGCCCATGCTTCCAGATACACATCAATGTCACGCGGGGAATTGTGCTCACCGTTCAGTACTTTTAAGAGCGTTACTTCGGGCTTTCCAGGTTCTTTGTACGTATAGCGCTCAATAGTTCGGCCATCGGTTGGGTCGGTATCGGGCAACGCCTCCATTTTGGGGCTACCTGCATATCCCGCCAGTTCAGACCAATATTTGAAAGTTCGGTCGGTAGAGCGAACGAAACCAAGACTGATACCGTTGGTCAGCACCTCTCCACCAGCGTATGGGTTGGTGCGGTCGGCCGTACCGTTGACAATCATTACCGGAATCGCCATGCGTTTTTCGACGCAATCCATGTTGTTGGTGTCGGGTAAATTGGCAATAAGCGCGGTAATAGCTCTGAACTGTTGGGGCATCGTCAGCGCCAACTTATACGCCATGTGCCCGCCGCCCGAACTACCTACTGCAAATACTTTTTTAGGATTGATGACGTATTTTTGCTCGAAATAGGTAATCATGGATTGAAAAAAGGCATTGTCGTTGATGTTTTCCATATTTGCTGCCGATTGCGCCGTTTTCCTACATTCATTCCAGTAGTTTTTGTAGCCGTCGGGATATACCATTAAAATGTTTTCATTGGGAGCAATGGCTTCCAGCTTTTGGGCACCGCTGCGCATTCGGCGACCGTTGCCCCCTGAGCCGTGCAAAACAAACAGTAGCGAAGCTTTTGGTTGAGCAGATTTTAAAAAATGAAACGTACGGTAATGTCCTTCAATCAGCACCGAGTCGCTCACCAGTTGGCAGTGGGCAGTATGGACGAGTAACACTAAGAAGTAGAGAAATAGTTTTTTTTTCATAAAGAAGATTTTCTACATAAATTCAACTGATAATCAATTCATTAATAAACAACCTCTCACTTCCTCACTCCCACTTTTGCCGCCCATTGGCGATATTTTTCGGTTAATTGGGCCACAATTTCGGGGTGCGTCTGCGCCAAATTTTGGGTTTCGGTACGGTCGTTTTCTATGTCATACAATTCCCATTGGCTTTTGCCTTTCATTCCTACCAACTTCCATTTCCCTTGTCGTATGGCACGGTTATCGAAATGTTCCCACGCAATATAATCGTGTCCTTTGCGGGTTTTTCCCTGCAAAATGGGCATCAAGCTTTTGCCTTCGATGGGCTTGAGGCTCTGTTGGTTCATTGTAAGTGGTTGTTTTACCTGCGCAACTTCCAAAATTGTCGGAAGGAGGTCGATGATGTGCCCAACCTGCGAAGTTTGGAATGGTTTTTTAATGACATTAGGATAGTGCACAATCATGGGGGTAGCGATGCCGCCTTCGTGCGTAAACTGTTTATACATCCGGAAAGGGGTATTTCCCAAGGCGGCCCATTCCTTACTGTATGTGGTGTAGGAGCCTTTTTGGCCCGCTGGCGTTGTCAACGAAACGGCATACGCCGCCTCGCCCAAATCTTTTTTGGCGCGGGCATCCAACACTTCGGCGCAGGCGCCATTGTCCGACAAAAACACAATCATCGTGTTATTGAGCTGTCCATTGGCCCGCAGTTTTTCGACGATTTTACCGATACCCGCATCCATACGGCTCACCATGGCGGCGTAGGTCGCCATTTTCAAATCCCATTCGTCTTGGTTGGGGGTGCTTTCCCAAGCGGCAATGTCAGCGTCACGTGGGGGCAACGCGTATTTTTTGCCAAAAAGCCCCATTTTCTGTTGTCTCGAAAACCGCTCTTTTCTCAATTCATCCCAGCCTCTCTTGTACTTGCCCCGAAACTTTCGGATTTCTTCATCGGGCGCGTGCAACGGCCAATGCGGCGCGGTATAAGCAACGTACATAAAGAAAGGCTGCTTCGTTTTTTCGTTGGACGAAATATACTCCACGGCTTTATCGCTGATGGCGTCGGTCATGTAAAAATCCTTGGGCAAGGTGTAAGGCTCATTATCTTCCAACACCAACCGGCCAGGCAACACCTCATAATAGCTCGTAGCTCCGCTAATGAGACCAAAATATTTATCAAAACCGCGCTGCAAAGGCCAATCGGCGCGCTCTTCGCCCACGTGCCACTTACCCGACATAAAGGTCTGATAACCTGCCATTTTCAGCACTTCGGCCACGGTGGCAGTTTGCCTACTTAGCCAGCCTTGGTAGGGGTTTTCTTGCGCGCGGTCTTTTACCTTCGTCACCACCATTTCGCCCATTCCTGCCTGATGCGGGTATACTCCCGTTAGCAATGCCGCCCGACTCGGACAGCAACGGGCCGCGTTGTAAAATTGCGTGAATTTGGTCCCGTTTTTGGCCAGATTGTCCAAGTGAGGCGTGGGGATTTCAGAACCGTAACAGCCGATGTCGCTAAAGCCCATATCATCGGCCATGATGACGATGATGTTGGGTTTGACGGTGGCGGTGGGCGGGCCGAAACTTAATCCGCTCAGGCCCAAGAAGACCAGCGAAGCGAGGGTAATTCTATATTTTGTTTTCATAAAAATCGGTTGAAGAAAGACAGGTTTTGAGAAACAGCCCGCACACTGTGGGATGCAGTTTTCTCAAAACCTGCGTTATGCTCATCCCCTTACTTTACTTTCAAAATGACCGTCGGGTCAAAGGGGTACATACCAAATTTTTCGCCATAAATCGCTAAACCACCGTTGCCTTCTACCGCCAAACGCAACACCAATTCGCCCGTTTGGATGGCTTTCTGAATGGCTTCATTGGGTACATTTACTTCCAAACGATAGCCGTAACTACCCGCTTCACGAAGTTTACGGTTTTGGGGTTGATAGTGCCACGACAATACCCCCCGGTGGTCGGCAGGATCATCGGGCAGGTTGAGTTTTCCGGCTGCTATTCCGTTGAAACTGATGGCTACATCGCTGGGAAACTTCGTTTCATCGGTCATTGGGTAGGAATTAGGATTGAGGCTATTGTCAAACGTACCGCCGCCAAGCATGTAGTTATCCGCAATTTTCACGTCCCCCTTTTTGTCTTTGCCAAACAACTGTTTTGCCGAGGCTTCCATGATAAACGACGCCCCGCTGACGTTGTCGGCTTTTAGGTCGGTCGGCCATTTAATTTTGTATTCAAAATAACCGCTGCCTGCGCCGTTTACTTTCAATCCGTCCAATACATCCCACTGTTTCATTGACCATTTTGCCTCGCTAAATTTATGAGGGGCAATGGTCAATAGCCGTTGTTTCTCACCACCCGCCGTCACTATTTCTGCGGCTTGGGGTTTTTCTACGATATACGTGTTGAAATTACGACTCAAGATATTGCCGTTGGCATCTTGCAACGTCAGGGCCAACACCGCCACCGATTTTTCGGAAGGCATGACCACGTACAACGGCGCGATTGCCTGCTGAATCCACGGGCTGTACGGGATTTTTTTGGTAAAACTTTGCCATCTTTTTGCCTGCCCAAAAGCATCCCAGCCGTTTAGTTCCACTTTCAGGGTCAGCTCATTGCCCAAGTCAGTGCGCCCCGTCATCGACGAAATCGTCAGCGGTACTTGCACCACTTCCGTCGGGCGTACGCTGTGTGAAATATCCTGCCCCGTGGTGACATAAATATCGGCGTGCAAATCCTTGAGACTCATACCAGGCACAAAGGCATCTAAACCCGTAAATTTTTGGGTACGGTCAAATTTAAAATAGCCGTTCCATTCGTTGATAACGTCGTGGTGCTCGGTATACAACCAGCCCGCCACCAACGGATATTTACGAAACGTATTGACTGCGCGATGATAATCCCACGTCCAATCCACGTCGCCAGAACTGCCATCGTAGCCCCACACGTTGCCAAATTCGGAGTTGATGTTGGGCTGTCTGCCCACTTTATAGCCCTTTTCAAAATTAAAGGTCGACCCTTCGTACGTTTTGGTGGTCAGGTTTTTAAGGTAATCTTCCCATCCGTAGCCGGGTAGGTACTCATGCCACGAATTGATATCGGTTTCGGTGTGGCCTGCGCCGCAGCAAATTGAATTATCTTCAACCAAACGGCTGGGGTCGAGTGCTTTGGCTTTGCGGTACATGCTTGCCACCCACTGCTGGGTTTCGGGCAAGTATCTATCCACTTTGTTACCGTTTTCTTCTACTTTGGTCTTTAATCCCCAAGTTTCATTGAAGAGAATCCACGAAAAAATAGCAGGGTGATTGAAATCTCGTTTAATGAGTTGGGGCAATACCCGCTCCGATTCAGCCCGGGCTTCGGCGTTGGGTTGTCCCCAGAAATTGGGCAAATCAGACATAATCAACAACCCCATTTTATCTGCCCAATACAACTTACGCGGCACGTCAATTTTGATGTGCGTCCGGATACCGTTTAAGCCAATATCCTTGGCCAATTTTATCTCATTTTTCATGAACTCATCCGTCGGGAAGGTATAAAAACCCTCTGGATGGTACGATTGATCAAGCGCTAGTTGGAGATAAATAGGCTGATTATTAAGCGCGACATACGGAAAATTAGTGCCTGGCAGATTGACCACCGAAATTTTACGCATCCCGAAATAACTTTTAACTTTATCTGCTCCCAGCGTCGCTTCCACTTCGTACAAATGCGGATTTTCTAACGTCCAGAGTTTAAGATCAGGGATAGTAACGCCAAACGACAGTTGTGATTGTCCCTTTCCGATGGTTTGAGAAACAGGCGCTGATACACCCGAAATATTTAGTTTCAACGCCAAATCTTGCGAGGCAGGTTGTGGCAATGTGGCCGTCACCTGAACCTTCCCTTGGTCGATATCGGGTGTAAAATGTAGGGTTTCGAGGTAATCATTGGCGCGCGCTTCCAAATAAATGGTTTGCCAAATGCCCCGGGCGTTGCCGTAACCCTGTTTTCCGTACAAAGCATATTCGCGGCGCTTATCATCCACCCTAATCACTAATTTCTGATTTGTACTGGCCTTTAGGCTAGTGACAGGAATTTCAAATTCAAAGGGCACATAGCCGCCTTCAAAAGAGCCGAGTTCTTTGCCGCCAAACCAAACGGTGGTTTTGTAATCGCTGGCTCCGATGACTACAAATACGCGCTGCCCTTTCCAATCTTTGGGAATAGAAATCGTGCGCTGATACCATGCTATATCAGCTTCATCTTTGACGCCCGACAGCGGCGCCCCCCACGGAAACGGTACGTGGATAGTGAGGGGGAATTTTTGGGTGCCTTTGCCCCAACCCTGTTTCAGGCCTGCATCTTCTTTATCGAACCGAAACTCCCAGTCGCCGTTGAGGTTGAGCCAATTCGCGCGCTCCCAATCAGGACGCGGGTGTTCGGGCAGCGGTATATTCGTTTGGGCAGTAAGGGTCTGCATCACAAAAAGCAATAAACAAAGATAGATGGAAAAACGAAGCATATGGAATAGGGATATTGTATGAAATAATCACAACTATTATTTAAAGCAATTTTGTCCCTTAAACTAATGCTTTCATTACATTTGTAATCTTCCTATCAACCTTTAAAAACCTAATGAAAAAATTCCTTAAATGGACGAGTATCACGCTCGTTGTCTTGGTTATTTTTTATTTTATTGGCCCTCGGCCCGAAAAAGCCATGTTATCTCCTACTCTTACAAGCGTGACAACCGATGTCGTTCAACTTGAAAAAGACATTCAAGAAACCGAATCTCAATTTGAGCTTAAACCCGACAACGAAGCCCGAATCATCTGGGCCGATACCGCCAAAAAGCAAAAAACCAAGTACAGTATGGTCTATATCCACGGTTTTGGGGCCAGTTGGGCAGAAGGCGACCCGATACATAAGCAACTGGCCCAAAAATACGGGTGTAATCTCTACCTCGCTCGCCTTTACGATGCTGGTGTAAAAAGTCCCGACGCGTTTCAAAATCTAACCCCTGAAAATTTTCTATCCAGCGCAAAATACGCCATTGCCGTGGCTAAGTCCCTCGGCGACAGTGTCATTGTCATCGGGTGCTCGGCGGGTGGACTGCTCAGCTCCTATATCGCCTCGGAGCACCCTGACATCAAGGCACTTGTACTGTATTCACCCTGTTTCAAAGTCAATGGGTTAGAAGTAGCAACGGGGCCTTGGGGCAAGCAATTGTTGCAACTGTTGGGAGGCTCCCACCGCGACCTCACGCATTATACCCCTGAGCGCGCCAACTACTGGCTAACGCGCTACCACACCAACGGCGTGATGACACTGCAAAAGACAATGGACGCCATCGTAAAACCAGAAACTTTTGCCAAAATAAAAATGCCCGTTTTTATGGCGTATTACTACAAAGATGAAGAAAATCAAGACAAAGTAGTGTCGGTAGAAGCTATGCTCAAAGCCTTTGACGAAATGGGGACCCCCGCTGCTCAGAAGCGAAAAGTGGCGTTTCCCAATGCGGGCGAGCACGTGATTGCCTCGCATTTTACCTCCAAAGACTTGGAAGGTGTATTTCGAGAAACCGACATTTTTTTAAAGGAAATTGTCTTTAAAAAATGAAAGTAGAGCTAAAAATTTATACGACTTAATAAAAAGTGAAGATACGCCTAAGGTTTCTAAATCTCTGTAATTTAATTGGGGGGGCTTTTCTACATCAACAAGTTGATAAAGAAAAGTAGAAAGTTCCTGAATGCCCCATTTACCAGCAAAAGCCTCTTTTTGAATACGGGCCACCAAAAGATAAACCATTATGCTCATAAAAAATGAAGACGTTGCGGTTCTTACTTTTGTATATCCCACAATAATACCAACAATTGAGCTTTTCTGACTAGGCAACATACTCGCTAAAAGTTGGTCTTGTGTTGTCCTAAAATAGATTGACCATCTACACAAGCAGATGGGACACATTTTTTTGCTTCGCAAACAGGCACACGAACTACGGATGCGCCAGATGGTTGAAGAAATCAACCTGAACCGATTAACCATTGAACAGGGCATGGCCAAGTACAAGGTTCTTACCCGTCAGACCGTTACTAAATGGCTGGAACGAGTCCGACAGGAGGAACAACAACGTACTGATCCCATGAAACAAGCTACCAAGGAACCACCCCCGACTATCGTTGAACAGATCGCACTCAAGGCCGATGAGTTAGCGGGGCGAGTGAAACAACTTGAGAAGGAGTTGGAACAGTCTGAGCTCCAAATTCTTTATTATAAGACCATAATTCGGGTTGCCGAGCAGGAGCTGGGCATCGCCATCGAAAAAAAGTCCGATACCCAACAGTCCTCTTGCTTCGAATGAGTCATCCTCATTTTCATATTAGGCAGATAAGCGGGTTGTTTGGTTTTAGCCGTCAGGCATTCTATCAGCATAAAAACAGGCAGTTAACCACCGAAGAATGTGACCAACAGGTCTTAGCTTTAATTGAACAAATTCGAAAGGATCATCCTCGTTTAGGGGGAAAAAAATTATACGAGCTCCTCAAAAAAGAGCTCATGGAAAGGGGAATAAAAATGGGCAGAGACGCTTTATTTGACCTGCTGGCCGCTAATAATCTGTTAATCAGGAAACGTAAGCGTAGAATGATTACCACTTTTTCACGGCATCGATTTCGAAAGTATCCCAATCTAATCAAGGATATGACTATTCTTCGGCCAAACCAAGTATGGGTGGCTGATATAACGTATTGGTTAACAGATGCAGGTTACCTATACATCTCTTTGATTACTGATGCCTATTCGCGTCGAATCATGGGCTTTGCTCTGGCAGATAATTTGGAAGCCGTCAATTCACAACGAGCGTTGGAAATGGCTCTCAAGCAAATTACTAAGCGAATTGGTCGCCAGTTGATTCACCACAGTGATCGGGGCATCCAGTATTGTTGTAACGAGTATATTCGAGCAGTCGAAAACTATCATATTCGAATCAGTATGACGGAAAACTCGGACCCCTTAGAGAATTCAATTGCAGAGCGAGTAAACGGGATTCTCAAACAGGAATATCTGAGTCATCAACCAGTGAGAACGCTACAGGAAGCGTATGTTTTGTTAGAGAAAAGTATATTTCTTTACAACTATAAGCGTCCGCATCTAAGCTGTGATATGCTCAGTCCAAATGAAGCATATAGTGAATTCGGCCCGCTGGAACGTCGTTGGAAAAACTATTACGATCCTTCTAAACGGAAAGAGAAAAAATAGATTAAATTCGGACTAAGAAGAAAACGGTAAACATATTTCAGGATTAACTAAAAACGGTCAACTAATTTTAGGACAATACA
>JAIXPV010000769.1 GCA_027486105.1 Runella sp.
AAGGGCCATTTTTACTTTAACACAAAAGAACTTCGATTGAATGCCGCAAAGCAACCCAGTCCGTTTTTAATGTTTGAAGGAATCAATGACGGCTCCGCAAAGGGATTATCTCGGTCAAATGCTTGCACGGCGCGATGATAATCATAATAGGTTCTCTCGCAATTAAGTAGCGTCAACTCGACATATTTCACCTTAAAAACCACCGTTGAGCCAGGATAATTATACAGCCTAGTGCGCGCAATACTAGATATCATTTCTAGGCCGTCGGCACTAGCGTCCGTCGAAAAAGCACCCAAACGATTATTTTCTCCAAAATTCAGGTCTTGAATTGAGGGAATGACCGTAACCATATTGGGGTTTGTCTGAACCATCTGATTCTGAAATACATACCCCCCTACCCGATAATAATTTTCCTGCCCAGCAATATCCCGCCAAACAATACGATAAAGGTATTCTTTGGGCGGAACATAATTTGGATTACTTGGATCTATAATCTTAGAATCCACAGAATCTTGTTTTATTTCCTGAATAGCTACGGCTTGGGGGACTGTACATTGGGCTTCAGCAGTTTGGCCGCCTCTTTCTACTTTCAATTCATACGTTTGTCCTGCCAAAATCGGCATTATCGTAGCTTTAATACTATACGTACCTGTTTTGGAATCAAATGGGAGCGTTACTCTTTTACCTTGGTTTGAGAGCGTAACGACGGCGTCGTTTAGTGATATTGGTGACCCATTTAACCAATAAGGTGAATTATTGCCACCAATCAATTGACTACTGTAATAAACGTTAATGCTTATTGTGGTATCCTGCGGTGATATATATCCATGAACCACCAATTTATTGTCACTACGCGGCAGGCGGTCAGGGTCTACGTCATTGACGAGGGTTTCGCAAGAAAAAAGGCTGATTGAGCAAATCGCCAAGAGGGCCAAAATGATATTTTTCATGGCGTTTAAAATTTAAAGTTATAACTCAACGTGGGTACAATCGGGAAAATAGAAATGCGTTGTAGCGCCGTCTCTGTTTTTACATATTTTCCGTTGGCATCAAACACCTGACGGGAAGTAAGGTTGTAGAAAAAAGGATTTCGACGATTGTAGAGGTTATAAACACTCAATTCCCAGGTTCGCTCGTGATGCCTTTTTTTCTTGTGAAATTGCAAACTCAAATCAAAGCGGTGGTAAGGCTCAGCGCGAAAACTATTTTTGGGCCCATAATCACTCACACTCCACCCACCACCAAACGACCTGTAAACAATCGACGGAGCATTTGCACTCTGACCGTATTGCACTTGCGGATTTAGATTGTGCGGATAAGCTATATAATTGCTCTGAGGCAATGTGAGGGCATTGCCAGTGCCATACACCCACGTGCCAGAAAGGGTAATACGAGGGCTAAATTCATAAATCCCCACAACTGATAAATCATGTCGGCGGTCATAACGGGGATAAAATGTTTGTCCAAAATTGAGTTCGGCAAATTTCCATTGCGTCCACGAAAGTGTGTAGCCAATCCAACCCGAAAGTTTACCCGTTTTTTTCTGTAATAATACTTCTGCCCCATACGACCAGCCGCGCCCACTAGTAATATTTTCATCCCAACGAACCTTTTCTGCACTTGAGGGGTCATCAATCAACAAAAAGCTAGAACCTTCTTTATAATTGACGATATTGTTCATGTTTTTGTAATATCCTTCCAACGTCAGCGCCAAACCCTGTTTTTCAAAATCCTTGGCAAAACCCGCCGCCACCTGACTCGATTGCTGCGGTGCTATTTTGGCCGTACTCGGCACCCACAAATCCGTGGGCAGGCCGATACCAGTGTTGGACAGTAAGTGAATGTACTGATTCATGCGGGCATACGACGCTTTAAACGATAAATCTGGACGCAGCATCAGGGCGGCCGAAATGCGAGGCTCGGGCCGAAAATAATTGTGGTTTTCTGCCCTAAAATGGCTCAATCTTAAGCCAGCATTCATTTTGAGCCAACGATTAGGCTTCCAGGTATCTTCGGCATAGATGCCCGATTCAACGTTGTTGAGGGCCTCTACTTCAGTTTTGAATTGATTGATATCTGAATTTTTGACGACTACTGCACTCGGCGTAAAACGATGCAATGTGGTTACCACGCCAAAACGTAAGGCATGTTGAGGATTGGGGAAATAATCAACGTCGTACTTTAGGCCCCAATCCCTTACCCCTGAGGTATAGCGCAGCTCAAACTCGTTTTCTGTATTATTAAACCTTTCACTTTCTTTGGCGTAAATTTGAAATTTGTAGTTGCTAAAAATCAACGAAGCGTTGGAAAACAGTTTTTCACTAAATAGGTGGTTCCAGCGCAGTGTACCAGTCGCATTGCCCCAATTCAATCCCCCTTCACTGCCAGAAGAAGCGTTTTTTTCACGAAAGAAAAAACGATCTTTCCCAAAATACCCACTGGCATATACCTTGTTTTTTTGTCCAAAATCATAATTAAATTTTGCATTGAGGTCGTAGAAATAATACCCCCCCATTGTATTGTCGTCGGTTTGGGCAGCAATGAGTGGGCGCGCTAGTAAGTCCAGATACGTACGTCGCCCAGAAATCAAAAAAGAGGACTTGGCCACGGCAACTCCTTTCTTTTTGAGGGGTCCTTCGAGTGTTAAACGGCTGGCAATCAGCCCACCCCCACCTTCGCCGTGCAACTTTTCTTTATTGCCTTCTTTCATATTCAACTCCACCACCGACGACAACCGCCCGCCAAATCGTGCAGGGAAGCCACCTTTGGTCAATTCGACACTTTTGAGGGCATCGCCATTGAAAACGGAGAAAAATCCAAACAAGTGGCTTAC
>JAIXPV010000492.1 GCA_027486105.1 Runella sp.
CTTGCCTGCCGTAAAAATGGGGGAAGGGACTTGGAAACTCAACGCCTGCCCCATGGATGGCGGTGGCATGAGCATAGATGAGAAAGGGGGCTTTGCGTCTGTTTGGCGGCGTGAAAATCAGCTTTTTGCCTCAAAAATGGGAGGCCCTGAACAACTCTTGGGCCAAGGCCGCAATGCTTCTATTGCCACGAGTGCGCAACACACTTTTATTGTTTGGCATGACAAGGGGCAAGTTTGGCTCAGTCGATCTACGCAAACACAGCCCCTAAATTTGGGAGCCGGGCGGTATCCGCGCGTGGTGATGCTAAACCCACGCTTGGCTTTTTGTGCCTGGGAAGACAAAGATGCCATCAAAGGGATGGCTTTGAGGGTGGATTAATGGTAAATGGTCTTTTTGGGATATATTTTTTGGGGTTCAATACTTTGAAAAGTGAATTAAGTGCTTATAATGAGGTATTTGATAATTGACCGCTTGATAATTTTTTTTGCGAAAAATCTTCAAAATGGTATATCTTGTGCCTATAATTATTTGTATGGGATATTTTTTCACTTAGAGCCTTTGTACTTACTCAACGTTATGATATATTTCAAATGGTTTTCCTAAAAAGAAACTACCATCTTATTTTCAAACTTGGTTTTTTTGCGCTGATTATTTCTTTACTGAATGGGTGTAACGAAGCCGAAAATGGTGAGAGTCGACGAAAGGTGTATGTTGAAAAGAAAAATGGTAAGTATACTTTATACAAAGACGGAAAGCCTTTTTTTATCAATGGTGCTTCGGGGTATTCGTACTGCTCGGTTCTGAAAGAATCGGGCGGTAATACCCTGCGGACTTGGGATACCACCCACTTGGCCGTGATTCTGGATAGTGCGCTGGCTAATAACCTCAGCGTGATTGTGGGGTTATACCTTCCAGATTATCACGAAACTTCTTTTTTCAATAATCCAGTGCAGACGGCCCAAATGCACAAAGACTATAGCGCGGTGGTGAATCGATTTAAGCATCACCCAGCCCTGCTGATGTGGTCAGTTGGCAATGAGGTTATTTTTCCCTACAACCCCTCTTACAATAACTTTTACAAGGTATTTAATGGGTTGGTCGATATGATTCATCGGGATGACCCAGACCACCCAGTTACGACTGTTCTCCTTAATTTTGACAAAAAATCGATTCTCAATCTGGTAGTTCGATGCAATATCGACATCATCTCATTTAATATTTATAACCGAATAAACACCCTCCGTGATGATTTGGATTGGATGAAATGGTTTTGGAATGGCCCATTTCTGTTGGCGGAGTGGGGCATCAATGGCCCCTGGGGAGGAACCGAACAAACCGCCTGGGGGGCGTATCTGGAACTTACGTCTGGGGAGAAAGCGGCGCTGTGCCTGACTCGCTATCAAAAATACATGCCTGTCGAAGATTCCCGTTTTTTGGGTTCATGTTTGTTTTATTGGGGTCATAAACAAGAAGGAACGCATACGTGGTTCAGTCTTTTTGATGAGGCTGGCGCCCAATCCGAAACGGTGGGTACGATGAAATTTATTTGGACTGGAAAAGCTTACAAAAACGAATTTCCGACGGTCAAAACCATGTTGCTTAATTCAAAGAAGGCTAAAGATAATATTCTCATTACGGGCAATGCCCCCTCTACGGCGGAGATATTTGTGGATTCATTGGTAAGAAGTATTAAAACAATAAAGTGGCAGTTGTTTAAGGAAGATTGGCTGCGAATAAACAATCAGGCCAGTACCAAAAAACTTACCCCATTGCCCCAACTTAACAAAAACTCGACGGAGTTCAAAGTCACTTTTACGGCGCCTGAAGAGGAGGGGCCTTATCGGATTTTTGCTACTGTTTATAACAATCGCGGCAATTATGCGACTTGTAACATTCCTTTTTACGTAGTTAGCCCGCCATGAAAAATGAGCCATTGATAAAACCACCCACCAAACGCGAATTGCTCACCCTGAGGCTCATGATTCTTTTAGGGTTGGTATCGATGGTCTTTTTTATGACCAAGATGTTGGCGGGGGGCGTGCGGGGAAATGGGGCGCTGTACGTGATGTTGATGACGGCTTTCTTTTTTACCTGTCTCACCATTCTTTACGAATGGTACCACTATTTTAGTATCACAATTCCGAAAGAGCCGCCCGTCAATAAAACCTATACGGTCGATATTTTTACCACTTTTTGTGCGGGGGAGCCTCATGAAATGATTGAGGAAACCCTGAGAGTTATTGTTGCCATCACCTACCCACACACTACCTACCTTTGCGACGAAGCGGACGACCCGTACCTGAAGCGTCTTTGTGCACAGTTGGGGGTACATCACGTTAGTCGCCTTGAAAAAAAGGATGCCAAAGCGGGTAACATCAACAATGCCTTGCGCCAATCATCGGGGGAGCTTTGCGTTGTTTTGGACCCCGACCATGTACCTTCTCCCGATTTTCTGGACCCGATTGTGTCGCATTTTAATGATCCTACCATTGGGTTTGTCCAGATTGTTCAGGCCTATAAAAACAGCGAAGAGAGCTTAATCGCCAAAGGTGCCGCCCAGCAGACCTACCAGTTTTATGGCCCGATGATGATGACCATGAACCACTACGGAACCGTAATGGCCATTGGGGCTAATTGTACCTTCCGGCGGGCGGCGCTTGAATCCATCGGGGGGCATGCCGCTGGCCTTGCTGAGGATATGCACACCGCCATGCGGCTGCACGCAAAGGGCTGGAAATCAGTATACGTGCCTGAGGTGCTGGCCCGGGGTCTGGTGCCGTCTACTTTGTCGGCGTATTATAAACAACAACTGAAATGGGCGCGGGGGGTGTTTGATTTGTTGGTCACTGTCTATCCCAAGTTGTTTACGCAATTCACCCTGCGCCAGAAGATTCACTATGCGCTGATTCCGCTTCATTATCTTTCGGGGATTATATTCTTTCTCAATTTTTTGATTCCTATTCTCTCGCTATGCTTTCATACCAGTCCGATGAAGATGGACATTACTGACTTTGGTCTAATCGCTTTACCTTTCCTAACTGTAGTTGTTCTTATCAGGCAATTCGTACAATGGTGGGTGATGGAAGATACCGAGCGGGGTTTTCATGTAATAGGCGGACTTTTGATGATTGGCACTTGGTGGGTGTTTCTACTGGGTTTTTTGTATACCCTGTTTGGGGTAAAAGTACCCTATGTACCCACACCCAAAGATGGAAAAGAGGCAAATAACTGGCCTTTAAATATCCCTAATCTCGTCATTTTGTTCTTGTCTCTATTTTCCATTAGTTATGGATTGTACACCGACTGGAACCCCTACAACCTGAGCATGTCGGTATTTGCGGGGCTGAATGCCCTGTTTATGGGTTTTACGGTTTTGATAAGCAGACAGCCCCAGTTTAGAATCCTGGCCGTTCGGCATAAACGCCTAAACACGGGGTTGCTGTTTCTTCGGGAGGCAAAGGGACATTTCTGGATTATCAGGCGTCGTATTTATACCGTTGTCAGGCGTACTCCGTTGTTGTTATCAATCCTTCTGACCTGTCCCATTATTTATATGGTTCAGTTCCGACCGAAAGGTCTGCCGCCGACGATTTATAAAGACCATCGGGTAAACTTTTTTTTAACGGGAATCGACGTGCGGTCGGTCAATACCATGGGCACGGCCTTCCCCCTGAGCGGGGAGAATAAATCCCATTTTGACATCCTCTCATTTCACGTTCGCTGGGCCCGTGGTCATTTGCCCACCCGTACTTTAGACTTCGTGTACCGTAATGGCTCCTTGCCCATGATTACGTGGACACTTCCTTCGCACCTTTCTGATAATGCCAGTGTTTTTGAGCAAATCACAAGCGGAAACAACGATGTTTATCTTCTGCAGTTCTGCCGTCAGTTTAAGGCGCTGAACCGCCCCGTTTTTATCCGCTTTGCCCCCGAAACCGACAAACTGCCGAATCCCGCGCCAAATACCGCTGAGGCGTTTAGGGCTGCGTGGAAATATATGCATGATTTTTTTCGCAATCAGGGATTGTACCGGGTGATTTGGGTGTGGAACCCCGGGACGCCCGAATCAATCGACCCCTATTTCCCAGGCCGTCAATACGTTGATTGGATGGCAGTCAGTAGCCTAAACGAAGCCCCTGGTTTTTTGCCCATCAAAAAGCAGTATTGGGCTTTTCATAAACATTCCGTTTTTCAATCAGGAATACCTGTCATGTTGGTAGAAAACGAAAATCCTCCTTTGTCCGACAAAGAAGTGAAATCTATCCGGGCGTCATTTTCTGAAATCAAAGCCGTGGTCATTTCTGGTAGAACGGCAGGGCCATTTGGCCGCCTTCGACGCATCAATGATCTAACCGATGAGTCGGGCAGGTTGGTGAGAAAGCAAAATCGCTTTCAGAAAGCAAAGATTGAGCCTATACCCAAACTCCTGACATCCTATGGAGCTGCACCCAAAAATGTAGCGTCAACAACCGCTCCAAGTGCCTTTTTTGTAGGGACTAGAGGGATTAATTACACCAAAGCCCAAGATTGGGTTAAGAATCCTAATCCTCTCAGAATGAGTGAATTATTGGAGGACTTTTACGAAATGAAAGCCCTAGGTATCAACACCGTCAAACACAGCGGCCCGGGTATCTACGACCGAAATATCATCCGGGCCGCCGAGGAAACGGGCATGAAGGTAAATTTTAGTTTTTGGATTAATGACCACCTCGATTTTGTGGAAGAAAAAAATAAATTGGAACAATTCAGTACGGATATTCTGGCGGTCGTTAATTCGTATAAAGACAACAAAAATATCATTGGCTGGAACATCGGCAACGCTGTTTTCCAAGAACTTCAGTCTAGGTATTTTAAACCTGATTTGATGGTTCAGAGAGATGCTTACCTGTTTTTTGTTAAAAATCTGGTGCGCAGTATCAAGCAAATTGACCCGTCCCGACCCGTTACGATAGATGTTACATTGGCGGATGATTTACCCAAAACGGTTCACCAAATGCACCGACTGATGCCCGAAGTGGAGGCATTCGGCATCAAAGTGAAGGCGTCTCAAGTGGCTGATTTGAGTTTGCTAAACGAACTGAGCGTTCCGTATTTTTTTAGGAGTATAACAGTGACTCAATATGCCGCCTTGAAACCTCAAAAAACGGGTGTGTTTATTACCAATTGGCAAGACGTATTTAATAGTGGATTGGTCAATTTTGACGGAATTAAGGATTATCGACGACGACAAAAAACATCCTTTACGCAACTGCGACATCTGTGGAAAGGTACCAAAGCCCCCGCACCGCCCCCGACGGTGAAAATCTTAAAACCAGCATTGGTAACTATTCCCGCCACGACGCTTACGTATCATGCCTTGGTACATAAAGAATCTCAATGGTACTTGGCCGATTCGCTCCCGACAAACGTACAGTTTGAGTGGAAATTGGTTCAAATCGGTCGGTTTGAGCAGGCATTGTCGATGAAAGAACTCGGCAATGGCCCCAAAATACAGGTCAAAATTCCAGAAAACCCTTCCATGTATCGACTGTATCTTTACGTTGTTTCGGGAGCGACGGTGGTTGATGTGCTCCAAACAACCTTAAATACACCTTTGGTTGTGAATAAAAAACGCTCGATGGGGGGAAGTCGTTAGCGTATTATTGATGAAATACAATAAATAAGATACATGGTTGGTTGATTTTTTGACGGGTTTATTTAGGTCTAGTAGCCTGATAGATAGCCGTTTTTGCGTTTAGATGTAGATATATAAACTATTTGTAGTGATGGGTGTGGTGTTTTGGTAGGGGGCTGGCACGGGTTTAGTGATAATAATAGCACACAAAACCCTACTTACAATGATTGTAGATAATATACTTATTTCGGCCCCCGAGGTTGAGTATCTCGCTTCTGCCTCCAACTATACCTACATCTACCTCATGGATGGCAAACGGCTCCTCAGCTCACACAATTTAGGTAGGCTAACGACTTATTTGGCGCTTACCAGGATACACAAAAGGTTTTCGGTCAACAAAGCACATATTTCTAAGGTAAGAGAAGGGGCAATTGTGATGAAATCTGGGTTTGTTGTTGCCCCGTCGCGTAGGATGAGAAGGGTTCTTTTGACGCTTGAAACCAAAAAAACGCCTCGTCGCCGTAAATTGCTCGAAAGTGGAGAGGAGGCCGTTAAACCAAAAAAGTGGGAAACGCCCTTTGAAGCCCTCCAGTAACCGACTAAGGGTCAATTTTTAGTGGACAGGGATATAAATATCGAAGCGAGCACCTTTATTTGGTTTGCCCGTGGCGGTGATGATTCCGTTATGATTCTCAACGATTTTTTTGACAATGGCCAGTCCGATGCCCGTACCTTTGTATTGGTCACGTTCGTGAAGGCGCTGAAAAACTTCAAAGATTCGTTCGCTATATTGAGGTTCAAAGCCAATACCGTTGTCACTGACCGTGATGTGGCAATATTGTTTGCCTGGCAAAAGACTTTCATTCTTCAATTTATTACTGCTTACTATTTGGCTTTTTATGCGTATGTGCGGGGGGCGATTAGTATTAGAAAATTTAAGGGCATTGCCCATGAGGTTTTGTATGAGTTGACGAAACTGAAACCCGATGACGGCAGCCGAACCGAGATGGGCTACGTCGATGGTAGCGTGTTTTTCTTGGATGGTCTCGCTCATTTCGGTCAGTACCTCCTCAACAATGGAGCGAAGATTTGTACTTTCAAATTTACGGGGTTCGGTATTAAAACGGATGAACAGCAGCAAATCGTTGATTAGTTGTTGCATTCTCTCGGCCGAATTTAGGATGCGCTTAAAATAATCTTTGCCGCCTGCGCTTAAGTTTTGGCTTTCGTGGTCGTCGATATACCGGGCTAGTAGTTGTATTTTACGCAGCGGTTCTTGCAGGTCATGGCTTGATACGTACGTAAAAGATTCCAGTTCCTTGATGAGTTTCTGAAGGCTCTGGTTTTTTTCCACGAGGCTTGCATTTGCCTCCTTCAATTCTGATGTTCGTTCGGTTACGGCTTTTTTTAGGTCTTCTTTTAGTTTGTTATGCTGTTGAATTTCGGTGTGCGTCCCTACCCACAGCATTGCTGGTTTTCCGTTGTCGGCTTTGTAGGCCAGTCCCCGGCTCAAATGCCACCGGTATTCTCCTTTCTTATTCAATAAGCGGTGTTCGAGTTCAAATTCATTACCAGTAGCCAGCGAGTGCTGCCACTTGCTTTTGTATTCTTCCCACTCGTCGGGGTGGATTATTTTTTTCCATCCCCACTCTTTAAGTTCATCCACCGAAAGCCCAGTAGAGTCGAGCCAAACGTCATTAAAAAAGTTGAGATTGCCTTCTTCGTCGGTTGCCCATACTTTTTGCGGAATAGAATTGGTAATGAATTGGTAGCGTTTTTGGATTTCTATCCGTGCTTCTTCGGCGCGGGCCTGTTCTGTTATATCCTCAATCGCGAGCAAGATTAGTTTCTCCGAGTTTCCCGCTTTTATTTCACGGGCATTGAGCCGCATTCTCCGCTCACCAATATTGTAAAATGTATGCGTCAGCTCCAAATTATCAAAGGTTGATTTTTCGGGAAGAATATTTTCAAGTAGCTCTTTCAGGACGGGTATATCCCAATCTTTGTGTGCTGTTTCGTAGATTAACTTCCCCTCCGTATCGCCAGCGTTTACCTTGAAGGCGTTATAATAAGAAAGGTTGGCGGTTTTTACCCGCAGGTCTTTATCCAGCACCAGCAGGGGCTCGCGTATGGTGGCAATGATACCTTCGGCATAATCCCGGGCGGTGGTTATTTGTTCATTTAAGCTGCTCAGTTCGCGGTTGACCACCGTCAGCTCTTCGTTGGTGCTTTGGAGTTCTTCTTTACCCGTTTCCAATTCCTCGTTGAGGCTTTGCAACTCTTCGTTGCCACTCAATAATTCTTCGTTAGCGCTTTGAAGTTCCTCGCTCAAGGCCTCTTGGTCTTGCGTAATGGCGCGCATATCTTCGCGGGTTTGGATGAGTTCCTGCTCCAATTGCCGAATACGGAGGTCTTTGTCATCCAACGCTGATTTTGTCGCCTTCTTGGGGCGGCCTGTTGGAGGGAGCGGGTCAACGGCGTTTGTCTCGTGAAAAAGAATCAAATAGTGAGGCTCAGGCGTACCTGGCAGGGGTAAAATTTCGATAGAAATAGTACGTAGGCTGCCATCTGCCCGAAACGGAACCCCTTCTTTGATTACCCGAGCATTGTCTTTTTTAGCTTTGTAGAGCAGATTGCGCAGCTCAAAGGCCAGCCCGTGTTTGGCTAGGAGCAACAAATTATGGGTGGGTTTGCCAGATGTCTGCTCCAAATAGGGACCCGTAATGCCGCGAAAATTCACAATGTCCATGTCTTCATTGATGACCACTCCCGCAGGCGTATACCGACTGAGAATAAGGTCGTCGGCTATTTTTTGAAAATCGGTACGCATGTTTTCGTTTTTGGAATGAGCAAAGCTCAGATTCAATTCGCTTCGTTGGCCAGCCATTGGCATAAACCGACCAGGGCCCTCTTTGCGGGTGAATACTTTATCGTCTTTGGCGGCTATTGAAAAAAGGTCAGGTACATTGCTGACCGTTTCCAGTTTACCGAGCAATAAATATCCTTTGGGGTTTAATGAATAGTGAAATGTGGTGAATGCCTTTTTTTTTTTTTTTTTCTCGAGGTAAATCATCACATTGCGGCGGCTGATTGAATCCATTTTGCTGAAAGGTGGATACTTTAAAAAATTGTGCGTAGCAAACACGCACATATCCCGCACGGATTTATTGATTTGGTAGTTGCCGTTTTTTTTGAGAAAGAATTTTTGCAAGCGTTCGGGAGTTAGGCTTTCCACTTCACTTTTTGAATAGCTACCCAGGCGCGCTTTGGCAATGGCAGGCTCGCTCAAATCGCTGGCAAAGAGCTGGACGCGCTCGGTGGTATTGCCCAAAAACTCAGCCAAACACATAGCCATTGAGTAGGCTTCCTGCCCCGTGCTGCAACCCGCTACCCATATACGAATGGGTTCTCCTGCGCTTTTGTTTTTCAAAATAAGTGGAAAAACCGTTTCGCATAAATAATCAAATACCTGCGGGTCTCGAAAAAAAGAGGTGACGGGAATCAACAAATCTTGGTATAAAGCATCTTGTTCCTGTTTGTTGTCCTTTAAAAAAACCAAATAGGCGGCGGTATCTTCATTTTTGTTAATGGCTATTCGGCGCAGGATTCGGCGGCGAACGGTCGTTTGTTTATAATACGTAAAATCAGTTCCTTTTCGGATGCGCAGTACCGTAAGGATTTGCTTGACCACCTCCTTTTCAGTTTCTTCGGCATTGGGGTCTTGGGCGGTGTCTGAGCGAAGAATCCGAATGATGTCCGACAGTTTTTGGGGGATTTCTTCGGGCGGGAGAATAAAATCAACTACTCCAGCCAGTATGGCGCTTTTGGGCATACCTTCGTAGGCAGCCGATGCCTCATCCTGCGCAAACGTAATGCCTCCGTGGTCTTTAATTGCCTTTAGCCCCGCCGTACCGTCGCTACCCGTACCCGACAATACGACGCCGATGGCGTGGCTTTGGTGGACTTCGGCCAGAGAGGTAAAAAAAATGTCAATGGGGAGATTGAGCTCGTTTTTTTGGGTAACGCGCGGACTCAACTGCAATATCCCGTCGTTGGCCACGAGCATCTTGTTGCTGGGTAAAATATAAATATGGTCAGGCTCCACCGTGATGTCGTCGGAGATTTCTACGACGGGGATACTCGTTACTTTTTGTAGTAAGTCGGGCAGCAGGCTTTCGTGATTGGGGGCTAAATGCTGCACGAGTACGTAGGCGATTCCTGATTTTTCGGGAATGGCTTTGAGTAATTTCCGGAAGGCCTCCAATCCGCCTGCTGATGCGCCAATACCCACAACGGGGAACAAATTGGTGGACAACACTTTTTCATCAGCTTTCATATGCTCATTATCTTTCTCTGCATAAAATAAAATCCGTTTTGGCGGGCTGTACTTGCCTTTGGTCTTCCGACATGAGAAGCAACTGCTCAATCACCCGCGTCAACTTTTTAAAATCGGTTGGCTTCTGAATGTAATATTGTGCCCCTTTATGATACAGTTCATCTACCTGCTTAGGATGTAGAGAAGTCGAGAAGATAATGATGGGTAGGGATTGCCACTGAGGTATTAGCTTAATTTCCGTTAAGCATTCATGCCCGTTTTTTCGGGGCATATTTAGGTCTAAAAAAATCAGGTGGGGGAGGTTGCTTTGATGTTCTTGCAGCCACTCCATGAGCTGTTGCCCGTTTGGGACCGTGGTAAGCTCAACGGAAACGGCGATTTGGTCCAGCGCTTCCCGAAAAAACAAACGATCATCGGCATCGGCTAGTAAAAGACGCAATGGTAGCGTATTCATAAATTGAGAAAAGGTAAGTTGAAGCGGGGCAATGTGTGAGTTACAAATGGCTTCATCAATCTACGTTGGTGTAGTATTAATCCCAGAACCTTAATTCCCGTTATTGTATAAATGTAGTCTTTTTATTTGATTTTAAAAGATTAATCCGATAATAGGGCTCAAGCTGAATTCTTGGGGAAGCTAAGCATATA
>JAIXPV010000616.1 GCA_027486105.1 Runella sp.
ACACTAATGCTAGAAATATCAATTAGACGAAATGGTCTCAATTGTATATCCCAACAGTTTAAAATCCAAAATATGAATTGGCTCAACGATTAGTATTTCAGGCTTATTACCTTCGTCGATATACTCTTTTCGCAACTCAACTAATAACTGCCCCAATTGATTAGTTCCCACGAAAAAGTCAGGTTCTTTTTTAGACTTTATTGCCCCCCAAAATGTATCCTTTCTACTTTCTTCAACAATAATTTTATCTCCTGTACTAGCGAGTAATCTACCAAAACCAACAAAATTTTGGACAAGTTTAATTTTCAAACACCATCTCATTATATCCACCCTAACCTCATCCCAATCACTTCTTGAATGAATTCGATAGGGCTTGCCTACCATTTTAGCAGCCATAGGGCTTTTTTGTTCAATTATTTTTTTCTGTATTTCAGGGAGATGCGGAAACCTACAGGCCTGATACAACGCCTCTGAAGTCAAAATGCCAATATTATTTATGACAATAGGAAATCCTGCAGCCATATTTGATAGGCCGCCAAACGCCTCATTTGTTTTTTTAAAAGAAATCACCTCACTTACCTTGTAAGTATTCATATCGTTTTTAATAATCAGACTTAAGCATTCTCATAAATTTCTTCTATTTTGGGTATAATACATTCGTCTGTGACATGGTTTAATACATTTATTGCCCCACGGTACCCAACAACCCAACTCTGCTGGTGACCTATTAAACCTTCTAAAATAGCATTATAATAGGTGTTAGGCGTGAGAAAAGTGAAGACATTTTGGATACTCTTGTACTCAACAAAGGTATTAATAGCATTGGCCAATACATGATCCTGCTGCCAATAATGAGTTAAAGTCATTTCATCAACATGATCCGTCATTTTTAAATTATAATCATTGATTGGCGTATCATAATTTATAACTCCATAAAGGGCTGAAACAATCAATATTTCCAGCTTACCCGCTGCTCTCAAAAAGTCAATCTTATCTTGTATCGGTCGTTGCTTTAGCTTTCTATAAACGGTTCCGTCATACCTATCCCATGCGGTCAAATATTCATTTACATTGTAGGGAGGATGCTGTTGCAAAAGATATTCTCGGGCATTATTTAAATCAGGTACTTGTTCATTCTGCTCAAAAAAGGTTGTAAAAGCTAATGAAGTACCCCCAATATTTTTTCTTGCACAGCATCCTATGATGATTAAGTCCATGTTGAAGTAAAGTTAGAAGTGAAATTTATGTTGATTAATGAGATTTTTGCTGTTATTTAGAAGCCTAAATGAGTCAGCGGAACAATATCCTTCAATCATTGAAACATCTGCATCAACATGATGTAATAAAGTCATAAGTACCTAAGGTTCAGGCTTACCGACAAATCAAGTACATGTGCTGTCATTACACTTAGCCTTATAACAGAGATGTCAGTAAGTTGCCCGTTCCAACTTTCGTTCCTCGTTCATCACGAGTTGTATTTGATTTTGGGTCATATTCGCCTTTTTTTTCTTCTCTTGCGTCCCGAATAATAAACTTTCCGTTCGTTTCCTGTATTTCACCAATCTTAGACCCATTTTTGTCTCTTAATACCTGATTTGCCATTTTAAATGATTTTTAAGTTAGTATATTTATTTATTCATTTGAATATTCAGTAGGTCAAACCCGTCGTTTAGGTACGACAAAATCAACGCTTCTTCCATTTGCGAATTTCTTGCTCGTATTTCTGCCTTAGAAAGGCCTTGATAATCGTTCCCAAAATATTGATTGAATGGTATAAATGAAATAAATACCTTATGCTTCAAGCCAATAGTATTAATGGTAGGTTGGGCCACCGGCGCAGAATCCGTCCATTTTTTTATCCAATGACTGTGATTCTGATCATCATAGCGAATTGTACCAAACAAATGATGTGCCAGTGTACCAAGATGATACGCATGTGACCTTTTCCAGCGCCCCCCTTTTTGATAGGATTTACCAATGTAATAAAACCCTTCTTCGCTGTCTGTGTAGGCAACATAGAGGTGAGGCTCATTTTTGATTTTTGAGTATTCGGCACTTGCCTCATCGCTAAGCCAAAAACCTTTTTCATCAAATATTGCTTCAGATGTATTGCTCTCGGCAGTTCTGAATAAAGGGCGCGCGTTGACCCGAACAAATTCTTTCAGATTTTCCATAATGATTAATAAGGTTTTATAAGTTTATGCATAAGCCTACCACTCCTCGCAAACCCAATATTCTCCATTTTAGTACTAGAGAAAACGGCAGCAGGATTATGGTACAAAGGTACGGTCTGGATGAATAGGTAGAGAGAAACTACAAGCTTGTAAACGGTCCTACGCTTGCGGGGCCTTTTAGAACTTCGTTTTTTGAAATAGCAGGTAAGTTGCCCCAGTTCCATTAAAGGCACTTAAATCAATTTTTACAGGAAGAAGACCCTCTGCTTCAAGCAAATTGGCCACAAATTTTCGTTCCCAGAACCTAATAGAAAACGCTTCTTCATAGCGAAAAGGTTTGCGCTCAAATATCCCCTGACACTGTTCATGATATGTATGGAGGGAATTATTTTCTTGGGGAAGGACAGTAACCCGACGGACAAAATCTAGCTGGTTTATATCTATAAGCATATCAGCATTAAAAAAGGCAGACTTTGGTAAATCAAAGAAAAAATACCCATTAGGGCTAATGTGGCTACAAATGTTATGAATATTTTTTTTGAGTTCATCCTCCGTTGTGGCATAACTCAAAACGGAAAACAACGCCAAGGCCAAATCGCAGTCGCCATTCATATAATCGGCTATTGCACAGTTATAAATGGGAAAATCCAAATTCCGAGTGCGTGCCTTATTTGTTAAAACCTCCGTCATGCCAGCACTTTTTTCTACTGCAATAATCTCATATCCCTTTTCTTTTAGCGGGAGAGAAAATCTGCCAGTGCCCGCTCCGAAATCAATAATGGTTCCGGCCCCTATGGTTTCCTGAATTACCCCAAGCGTCATGTTGGTAAACCTTTCATAGAAATGCCCATAGGTTCGCTCATAAACATAATCATAATACCTTGCCCATATATCGTGTGCTTCTTGCATGATTGTTATAATTCAGATTTTAAGGATTTTGAAGCTGATTACGAAAATAGGGAATGTGGTGTATATCCCCCCTTCTCTTTGCTATGTAGTAGTGCCTAGCCAATTCATCGCTACCAAGGGCATTTATAAAGGCTTTTTTTATTTTACTAATTA
>JAIXPV010000760.1 GCA_027486105.1 Runella sp.
CTTTGTTAGGATATTTTCCGTTGATATTTTCCATTCCAAAGCCAAACCCATAGCCGGGCATCCCCATACCGCCACCGTACTCGATGTGATACCCCCGAGGGAAATCTAGCTTTTTGCCGTTCAACCACCAAGGCGTGTACACGTGCATACCTCCTACTCCATCTTCATTGTAGCGTTTACGATCTACCAAGTGGGGCAAAAAAGCACTGCGACTGGCACCCGTCGAATCATGTAAGTATTTACCTAGTACACCGCTTGAGTTGCCTAGGCCTTTTGTATGGCGAGATGACTTAGAGTTCATCAACAAACGAGCTGATTCACAAGCACTTGCCGCCAATACTACTATCTTTGCCTTAACCGTATATTCTTGTAAATTGTTTTTGTCTACGAAAGAAACCCCTGTTGCTCTACCGTCCTGATTTGTAATCACTTCACGCGCCATTGCGTTAGTAAATACTTTAACATTTCCTGTTTTTACGGCAGGTTTTACCAATACTGAAGAGGATGAGAAATCAGCATACGCCTGACACCCACGGCTACACTGCGAACAGTAAAAACACGCCCCTCGGTCTTTATTGATGGGTTTTGTAAGGATAGAAAGGCGTGAAGGAATCACTGGAATTCCTGCTTTTTTGCCCGCCTGCTTAAGCATCAACTCGTGCAAACGTGGTTTTGGAGGAGGCAAAAAGATGCCATCTGGTTCATTTTCAATGTTTTCAATGCTACCAAAAACACCCACCAATCGGTCTACTTTGTCGTAGTAAGGTCTTACATCATCATAGCTGATGGGCCAGTTATCGCCCAATCCGTCTACATCTTTACGTTTAAAATCCAGCGGACCAAAACGCAGCGAAATCCGTCCCCAGTGGTTGGTACGGCCGCCTAGCATCCGCGAACGAAACCAGTCAAACTGAGTACCACTCTTGCGGGTATAGGGCTCACCATCAATTTCCCAACCTCCCCACGCGGCGTCGAAATCACCAAAAGGGCGGTGATTGCCCGCCCCCCGACGGGGCGATTCCCAAGGATTCTTGAGCTGGGTAATGTACTTAGGGTCAGCAGGATCGTACCAAGGTCCCGCCTCAATGAGTGCAACTTTAGCGCCTGCTTCTGCCAAAACCTTGGCAGCCATCCCGCCTCCCGCACCCGAGCCTACGATGCACACATCATAAACGATAGGTTGTTCTTTGATTTGAAAACTCATAAGTATGTCTATTGAAAAAGGTAACCAAGAATGGTTTTTAAAATTTTTGCTTAATGGTATAAAGAAACGTTTGACTTACAATTACTGTATATCTTGCTGCCTTTACTATCGTTCAATCAATTTTTTTCTCAACCAATCCTCATCTTTCGTTCTCGACAGCCAATCTTCCTGCGTCAGATGGCTATGTCCCCTGTTTTTTTATTTGGGTTTTAATATTCTCTTCAAAGCCAACCATTCGTGCGTCTTTTTGTTGGATTAATCTTTCAACTAATACCCAAGAATGGATTACTATGCAAATACATTACAGCTACAAGCGCAGTCAAACAAAGATTTTTATCGATCGAAAAGTACTTTTTTCTAAAAAGTGACAACGTCATAAACACATTATCCTACTATTTTTTCAATAAATTTGCGTCAACAAAATCGAAATATGTCTTTGCCACAAACTTCCACTCTTTTCCAGACCAAGTACGTCTCATATGGGCTGGTTGTTGTTTTGATAATTGCAACGAGCCTGCGTCTCTATAACCTAGATGCCCACGGAATCTTTTTTGACGAAAAAGCAACGATGATGGTCAGCCAGGGCATGGTTCAAAACGGCGGTAACCAGCATGATGTATTTAACCCACAGAAATACGTTTTTACCAATCAAGAATTTTGGCAACCGCAAACCTTCAATGAATATTTGGAGGCGATGCGCCGCAGCGATATCGGCAACAGCCCTTTTTATTACTTTTTGCTACACAATTGGCTCAATCTGATGGGCGTTTCAGATTTTACCTCTCGTTTGCTTTCCGTGATTTTCAGTGTTCTGACGGTATGGTTGATTTTTATTTTTACCAATCATTTTTTAAAATCGCCAACATTAGCGCTAACTGCGGCGGCATTGGCAGCGATTGAGCCTTTTTTTATTACTTATTCACAACAGGCGCGCAATTATTCGCTCACTTTTTTCCTGACACTACTAGCCACTTATTGCTTCCTACGCGCACTCGAGGCCGAAGATAAACGGCAGCCATCCGCTCGCTGGTTTGTCTTTTATGGATTAGTGGCCGGATTGAGTTTTCTTTCCCATTTTTTGGCCGCAACGGTTTGTTTGGCCCATGGTTTGTATGCCCTTATTACAGTTCGTCGGCTGCGCACTTGGGTAGCATTGGTGGGAGCTGGCGCATTGGCCGTTTCGGGTTTGGCGGCTTGGATTATTTGGGGTGGCGGAGATTGGACTCTAAGATCACTCAATCATCAATCGGCATTGTATTTAGAATGCGCGCTCAATCGGCCTTATAACAACCCTTACGGCATTATTTTGCCAGCTACGTTCAAAAATCTGTTCGACAAAAGCTTGCCAATCTTTACCGATTTATGGATATATTCTAACAATCTGGTAGGCACGCTAGAAGGCAAAAAAAATGCAATTGTAGCGATTTTGATTGGTCTTGGACTTATAATGGCTTTTCGGTTTTCTCAAATGAACCCAGAAAAATCAACTATTATTGGCATAGGAGCTGCTGTTGTTTTGGGAGGCAGTACCCTATTTTATAGCAATCATAAACTAGGATTTATGATCGCTTCGGTCGCCATCTTAATGCTTTTTTTGGCATTTTATCAGATAACCTTCAAAAATAAAAATCTGATTTGGTTTCTGATCATTATCGCCATTATTCCCTCGGCATTCCTCATTTTCAATGCCGCCCGCAGCGGACATACCTATGGCTTGACCCAACGCTACTCGGGATTTTCGTTTCCGTATGTCATTATTTTGGGTAGTGTTGCATTGTGGCACTTGCTGGAAAGCAAAAATGGGTTTAAGTACTTAATACTAATGGTGTTGGTCATTCAGGCGATGTTTGTCGGACGTACCCTTCAAAGTTTCTACAACGATGTTTCACCAAAATATAATTATCGTAGTGAGCCTCGCTTGCCCAACCCACACTATACCGCCGCCCAAAAAGCCCTTGAATTGTATCAAAAAGGTGATACAATCCTTATTGCTTCCCCCATTAACGTGTTTGACCACCCCATGGATCGCACTTTTATGCGTCATTCTGTGACCGATGCGCAATATTTTAACTTGTATTTACCAAAAGACGGTATCTTTGTGCAACGGTTAGACACGGTAAATGTGGATAAAATTTCCCTTAAAAAAGCGTCTGGGCAGTTAATTGAATTAACAGACTTGAAAGGAAAACGATACTAATGGTTGAAACACAAACGATCATCACTGACTACAAACGGCTCAGCGGCGAGCTGCGCCTAAAGGTACTTGGCCTTTACAAAAAAGCCAACGCGGGGCATATTGGTTGTTCTTTAAGCTGCATTGATTTATTGATTGGCGCCCTCATCCAACAAAAACGCCCGCAGGATTCTTTCCTACTTTCAAAAGGCCACGCCGCAGCGGCTTTGTACGTAGCACTTAATTATTTAGGAGAGATTTCAGACGATGTGCTGGACACATTTTATCAGGATGGAACGACCCTTCCCGCCCACCCTGCACCAAACAAACACGCTGGTATTCCGTTTGCTACGGGCTCCTTGGGGCACGGCTTACCGATTGCTACTGGCATGGCTCACGCCAGCAAACTTTCGGATGAAGATGCCGTTTCGTTTGTGCTGATGTCAGACGGCGAGACCAACGAGGGCACCACTTGGGAAGCAGCCCACTATGCCATTCAGAATCAAC
>JAIXPV010000401.1 GCA_027486105.1 Runella sp.
GCCACCGAAATGGGTGCGATGCAAGAGCGTATTACTTCTACCAAGCGTGGTTCAATCACATCAGTGCAGGCCGTTTATGTACCTGCCGATGACTTGACTGACCCCGCTCCTGCAACGACATTTGCTCACTTGGACGCCACAACGGTATTGAGCCGTAAGATTGCCGAGTTGGGTATCTATCCTGCGGTAGACCCACTCGATTCTTCAAGCCGTATTTTGAGCGCCGAAAACTTGGGTGATGCGCACTATAACTGTGCTCAGCGCGTAAAACAAATCCTCCAGCGCTACAAAGAATTGCAGGATATTATCGCCATTTTGGGGATGGAAGAATTGTCGGAAGAAGATAAGTTGACGGTAAACCGCGCTCGTCGTGTACAGCGTTTCTTATCACAGCCATTCTTCGTAGCAGAAGCATTTACTGGTTTGAAAGGAGTTTTGGTTGATATCAACGATACCATCAAAGGCTTTAACCAAATCATGGACGGTGAGTTTGACCACTTGCCCGAATCAGCGTTCAACCTTGTGGGAACCATCGAAGATGCCATCGAAAAAGGAGAGCGTCTGTTGAAAGAAGCGGCGAGCAGATAATTAAATCGTTTCCGATATGAATTTAGAAATCATCACTCCCGATAAAAAAATCTTCTCAGGGGAAGTCTCTGCGGTTACTTTTCCAGGTACAGAAGGACAGTTTCAGGTTTTAAATAACCACGCTGCCCTGGTAAGTACCCTAGGGCAAGGTGCTATCGTTGTAGAAGGAGCCCACAAGGAGACCTTCACGGTAGATGGCGGCGTAGTTGAAGTACTGAACAATAAAGTTCTGGTATTGGCCGAATCCATTTCATAAGATTTTTTTCGAGTACATTACAGGCGCGGGGCTCAAAAGGCTCCGCGCTTTTTTATGCAGAAATCTTTTTAATGGTTTTTGCTGTATATTAGTGGTATGTAAAAACTCAATTTGGCATGAAAATTCTCTCTGGTGTGGGCTTAGGTTTGTTTTTGGCAGGTTTCGGGTTATGGCTTTATACGTTGACTATGAATGAGTTTACGCTCACTCCTGCTATTTTGAAACAAAACATCAAGCCTGAGCATCAGTCTACATTGGGTACGCGCCTACAACCGATGCTCAACAAAACCTACAGCAATGGTTGGGCGTTTAGTTATGCATTTGATAAGGAGTTAAATGGGCTCAATTCGGAGTACAAAGCCGCCCAACAATGGGATAAGGTGATTTACGACGAATACAGTTTTGCCATTACCAAAGCTGTTGCCAATGGGCCATTGAAAGAAACGCCCTTACAGTGGTTTTTCTTAACTTTTGGCTTGGCAATTATAGGGGCATTGCTTTACATATTGCCCCAATTACGATTGCTTCCTGGTATCAAAAACAATCATATCTTTCAACAATCATCTACCGCAAGAGGAGCTTTGGGCTGGATTGTGGGTACGTTTCTGATTGGTTTTTATATTTTACTTTATTATTTCCCACAATATTTAGTCAACTGGACGCTACTCGTAGACCCTCTGAGTAAAGCCCTTAATGGCGGTGAGGCCAGTCGGTGGTTTTTGTATGGGTTTTTGTATACTATTTGCGTGACGGTAATGGGCATTCGAATGCTTATTAAATATCGTCACAGCAGGTATCAGCAGGTACGGACACTATCGGTGATGTTTTTTCAGATGGCGGTGGCGTTTATTATTCCCGAGATACTGGTGAGTTTGAACAAGCCTTATTACGATTTTAAAAATATCTGGCCGCTTGATTACGACTTTTTCTTTGATTATAATCTCAATAGCTTAGTCCAGAGTGGTGGATTGGGGATTTTTATGTTGGTTTGGGGCATCTTGTTGTTTCTAATCGGAGTGCCGATTATGACGTATTTCTTTGGAAAACGCTGGTACTGCTCGTGGGTGTGTGGCTGCGGAGGCTTGGCCGAAACACTAGGCGACCCATATCGCCAACTTTCAGATAAAACATTGAAATCATGGAAAATTGAGCGCTATATTGTACATGGCGTGTTGGTATTTGCGGTACTAATGACCGCAATGGTTCTTTATACATATTTTACGGGTTCTTCTAGGGTCCTATTTATCGACAGTTACAGCGTGCGGTCGGCCTATGGTTTTTGGATTGGAGGTATTTTTGCAGGCGTGGTCGGAACGGGTTTTTATCCACTCATGGGCAACCGCGTTTGGTGCCGTTTTGGGTGTCCTTTAGCTGCTTATTTAGGCCTTTGGCAACGCAAAAAATCACGTTTCCGCATTACTACCAATGGTGGACAATGTATTTCCTGCGGAAACTGTTCGACGTATTGTGAAATGGGCATCGATGTGCGAGCCTATGCCCAACGTGGGCAAGATATCGTGCGCTCATCGTGCGTGGGCTGTGGAATCTGTTCGGCGGTATGCCCACGCGGGGTGCTCAATCTTGAGAATGCCTCTGAAGGCTCACGGGTAATGGTGGCACCAGAAGTAATGTTGGGCAACGATATGAAGCGGTAGCTTGTGCTACATTTAAAATCCATACCGTAATCCAGCACCTACCCCAAACAGTTGAGGCTTAGCTTCAAAAAGCGCATTGGAGCGAGTATTGGAGCCAAGTGCCTGTTGATAATTTCCCGAAATCAGCGTCGTCCAGCGTTTATTCATTTTGTATTGAACCCGCATTCCTGTACTTGCTGACAGCGACAGTGTCTTATAAGGATTGTCGGCTCCGCTTACGGAAACGATGCGCTCTTGCCCCGATTCAAAGCTGTTTCGTAAGAAAATATTATTGACAAATCCGCCTAAAAGCCAAAGAGATAGCTTGCGCTTGGGCTTAACCAACGCAAATCCAGCTTGCACAGGAACTTGTAAATATTGGTAAGCGTTCGAAATGCTTTGATTCGTGGCAAACGACTGAATTTGGGATTTATCGCTTCCTGCATTGACAAAGTCATACTGTTTTGTAAGATTATTGCTCAGGTTGACGGCGGCTTCGAGATTGTTGACATAACTGTTGGTGTAAACATTGAATCCATTTGTCCCTTCAAAGACAGAATTCCCCTGTAGATAGTTGACGCCTGTTTCGATAGACCAGCGTTGGTTCAGTTGCAAACCTCCCTGCCACTGAACCGCGTACGAAAGTGCCGAACGGTTTGAGCCAGCGTTGGTAGAGTTGGTCGTATTGGCCAACGCATTTTGGCCCGACATTGCAAATGCCCGACCTGCCGAGCTTCCCCCAATGGCCACCCCAGCATTATAGCTGGCAGGCATAATACCGACCGATGCCCAGTACTCTTTCGTAGAGGCTTTTTTGGGGGTTTCGAAATTGTTTTCTGGGGCCTGATAGGCTACCCAAATTTGTTTTTTCGATAAGCCAGGTAAGTTGCGGAGATTTTTGCCGTCGAGCGCATTGATTTCTACCGCTGATGTTGATTCAATAATAGGTGTAGATATAGTTAATTGGTTAGTAATCAAATCATTCGTTTGCAGGCTGTTTTCTTTGAGGTTTGAGTGCGGAGCGGCTGATAAAACGGGCATTGGGCGGGATGGCTGCGTTTTAGCAACTGCAATCTCTTCTTTTATCGCCCATTCTTTTAGCAATTTTTTACCCTTATCGGTAGCACTCACCTTGTTGTTGGGGGTAGTTGAGGCAATAGAGGTTTTTTTAGAAAGTTGGAGTGGGTTTTCCTCAACTTGTTTATTCTCTTTTTGTATGATTGTCGATTGAGCAGTATGTTCGGCAGTGGCAGTTTCAGGGGTTGGTTTTTGGTTTTGAACTTTTGAACTATTCTCTTTATTGGGAAATATTACTTTCGCGTCATTTTGGGCGATGTTTCCACTGAAGGTATCTGATTTAGGGTTTTGACTCAACCACCATCCTCCCAACGAAATAGCCAACAATGCCACACTCGCCGCCGCCATCCAATGCATATTTTGCCAACGACGCCACAACGGCAATACCACCACGCGCTCCTTCTCCTCTTTGTCCAAACGCTCTTCTATCCTCGCCCACACCGAATCGGGGGGCGTCTCGGAGGCGTCGTCAAACGCTCTGCGCCAGTTTTCCTCAAAATTATTCTGTTCCGACGTATCCATTTTTTCTAACTGAAACCTAATTAAAAACTTTCCAACATCTTTGCCTGTAACAACTGTTTTGCCCGGGCGTATTGCGATTTGGACGTACCTTCTGAAATTCCCAGCATTTCGGCAATTTCATTGTGTTGATAACCTTCTATAGCGTACAGGTTGAATACCGATTGGCAGCCAGGGGGTAATTCGCGTACCAACGATAGCAACTGCTGGTATTGAATGCCCGACAGAGCTGTTTCGCTTTCCGCTACGGCATCCGTATGATTATCAATATCTGCCTGTTCTAAGTACGCTTTTTCTTTTCGTAAATATGAAATGGCCGTATTGATGACCA
>JAIXPV010000395.1 GCA_027486105.1 Runella sp.
CGGTTGTCTCTCAGGGGGATACGGCCATGAAAAGCCAGCTGGCGCGCGTTACCTACGGGGTAAACGGTGCTGGGGTAAAAGTTGGTGTCCTCTCCGACAGTTACAATAACCTAGGAGGGGCCGAGACAGGAGTTACCAATGGTGAATTGCCGGGCCCTGGTAATCCCAACGGCTTTACTACCCCTGTTTCAGTACTGGCAGATTTATCCAGCGGTGGCAGTGATGAAGGGAGGGCCATGGTGGAAATCATCCACGATGTGGCACCCGGGGCCACCCAAGCATTTGCTACTGCTTTTGTGGGGGGGCAGGCGGGTTTTGCCAACAACATCATTGCCCTAAAAGATGCTACCTGCAAGGTCATCGTCGATGATGTTTTTTACTTTGCCGAGCCGTTCTTTCAAAATGGTCTCATTGCTCAAGCTGTCAACACCGTTAAGGCAGCAGGGGTTACGTATTTTTCATCCGCAGGTAATCACGCCAGAACGGCTTATGCCAATCCCTTTCGTGCTGGGTCGTTTACGTTTCCTGGAGTAACTATGTCAAACGTACCTGCCCATAACTTTGCCGCTCCTGGAGATCCAGACGTTTATTTGTTGCAGCTAACGGGATTAGTCGGCGCCACTTACACTATAGTACTTCAATGGGATGAACCCTTTCCTACTGTGAGTGGTGGAGCAGGCGCACAGACAAATATGGATATGTATTGGTACAATGCTGCTGGGACAGGCGTAGTGGGTTCCGCCACTAACGATAATATTGGAGGAGATCCGATAGAACTATTGCAAGTAGTGCCTGCTGGAAGTACCAGACACATCGCAATTCGGCATACTGCGGGTCCGGCACCTCAAAATTTGCGCATTGTCATTTACACCAATGGATTGCCGCTTTCTTTTGGCAATGCGGCTGTGCCGGGCATAAATGCTTCTACCCTCGTGGGTCACGCTAACACGGCGGGTGCCATGGCGGTTGGTGCTGCACCTTGGTTTCGCACTCCGGCATACGGGGTCACCCCCCCAGAGATTGAGTCGTTCTCTTCTTTGGGAGGTACACCTCTCCTGTTTGATGATAACGGTAATCGTTTACCTACCCCTATTGTTTACTCAAAACCTGAAATTACGGGACCCGACGCTGGAAATACTTCCTTCTTTGGGAGGGAAATCCCCGAAGATACGGATAGCTTCCGTAACTTTTTCGGAACTTCGGCCTCGGCACCCCATGCTGCGGCAGTGGCGGCCTTGATGGTTCAGCTGCAGTCGAGCAATGGTCAACCGCCGCTCACACCCGATCAAATCAAAACCGTGATGCAAAACTCGACCATCGATATGGACGACCCCAACATTGCGGGCTTCCAAACGGGCTTTGATTACCGTACGGGCCACGGACTTTTGCAGGCCGACCTTGCTCTTGCTCAGGTAAACTGTATAACCCCTATCACCCTTACTACGGGGACTATTCCTAAGATTTGCCAGGGAACAAAATCGTTTACTATTCCTTACACAGCTACTACTGGCAGCCCTATAAGTTATTCAATTTCAGGACCTGGGATTACTTCGGTCAACGATGCAGTTTTAGCGGCGGCGCCTTCTTCGATTACGGTTAATCTCACGGGTGGTGCAACTTTACCATCTATGGCGTTTAATCTGCAACTCAAGAATGCAAATGGGTGCTTCTCCGATACCATTAAGGGCACGGTAACCGTTGACCCTGCGGCCATTGTCGATGCGGGGCCCGACCAAACCGTCTGTGATGCGGACACGATTTATCTGAACGCGACGCTTTCGGGGGTAGCTACCAACATGGTTTGGCAGAAGAACGTGGCTTTTGGTACGTTTGTAGGGCCCGACACGAGTCCAAACGCTAAGTTTGTGCTCAATGCAGCGGGAAAGATGCTGGATAGTTTGAGTTTTGGCGCCATGACCAACGACCCCGGTGATAATGTGTGCCAGGGTGGAAGGGATACAGTCAAAATTTACATTCAACACGGAGCCGCCACGGTAGAGGCAGGGCCTGACCAAAGGGTTTGTTCAAGCAGCCCAACGGTTACTTTAGCGGGCAGCAAGGGCGGGACAGCTACGGTGGCCACATGGAGCTGCGGAGCGGGGACCTTCACCCCCAACAATACCACGCTCAATGCTACCTACACGCCTACACCAGGTGAAATCGCGGCGGGAAGTGTGAAGCTGAAATTAACCACCGACGACCCCGCAGGCATCTGTAAAGCGGCCGTCGATTCGGTTGTTATCAAATACGACCCCGCGGCTATTGTCAATGCAGGGCCCGACCAAGCCATCTGTAATACGGATACGATTGTGCTGAGCGCTACTCTTTCTGGGGTGGCTACCAACATGGTTTGGCAAAAGAACGTCGACTTTGGTACGTTTGTAGGGCCCGACACGAGTCCAAACGCTAAGTTTGTGCTCAATGCAGCGGGAAAGTTGCTGGACAGCCTAAGTTTTGGCGCCATGACCAACGACCCCGGTGACAATGTGTGTCAGGGCGGGTTGGATACGGTCAAAATTTACATTTTACATCCTGCTGTGCCTATCGTGGCAGCAGGCGATACTATAAATGCAGGCAATTCCATAAACCTGACGGCCACAGGATGTACTGGGCCGGGTTTCAAACTGCAATGGTATCAAGCCGCCGACGATGCCCCCGTATCTATGCCAGTGAGTCCCCTACAAACTACCACTTATTATGCCCGTTGCGAACAAACTCGTCTGAGTGTAACTTGCCAAAGTGCCAAATCAACGGAATTTGTCTTGACGGTTTTACCCAGTTCGACCACCGTGATTTACGTCAATGTAGCCAACAACGCTCCTGGCCAGAATGGTAGTAGTTGGAGTAAAGCTTTCGCATCCTTGCAACAAGGCCTGGCCGCTGCCTTGCAGGCTTCACCAAATAAGGTGCAAGTTTGGGTGGCACAGGGTACTTACAAGCCTGGTACCTTGCGCAAAGATGTTTTCTCAATTCCATCAGGCGTCAAAGTGTTCGGCGGATTTGTTGGTACCGAAACCCTCCTTTCAGAGCGTAACTGGAAAACCAACTTGACCATCCTCAGCGGCGAGATTGGTACCAGTGCCCCCGATGATAATACGTATCACGTTGTCCTGTTTAGTGCTACCGATACCACTACTCAACTAGACGGATTCCGAGTCGTAAGAGGGTTTGCCGAGTTCTTTGCCGATAACCAGACCAATAACTTAAACGATCCAAGTGTTCAGGCTTCTGGAGGAGGTATTTTGGCAGTTGAGAAAAGTAAAGGAATTATTATCAATTGTACCATCACAGACAACCGCGCCACTGGCGGTGGTGGGATACACCTTCGAGACAGTTCTCATCTTCACATTATCCAAAGCGTTATTTTTGGCAATGAAGCCACCTTTGGTGGAGGAGCGTACGTCTTGGGTGGAAGCAAACCGTACTTTGAAAACGTATTGTTTGCCATCAATAAAGGATTAGGGGGAGGACTTTACGTCAACCAAAGCCAACCTAGGTTGATGAACTGTACGATTGCTTCCAACAAAGATGGAGGCAATAACGTGGGAGGGGTTTATAACTCCAATGCCACAACCACGATTCAGAACAGTATTTTGTGGGGTAATACGCCCCTGCAATCTACGGCTGGTAGCAACATCACCAACAGTATTGTGGAGGGTGGCTACGCGGGTAGTGGCAACCTGAACCTGAACCCGTTGTTTGTCAATCCCAACCCCTCTGGTTTGGCACCGCTAGGTGTGTTGGGTGATTATCATTTGCAGATATGCTCACCAGCCATCAACTCGGGCAGCAATGCAGGGGTACCCAATGTGGATTTGGATGGGAATGCCCGTCCTTTCCCGATTGGTATCGGTATTGCCGACATGGGCGTGTACGAAAGTCAGAGTACAGGTAGTAGCGGCCCCAATAACCTTACGGTGACGGAGCCTATTACCTCAGGCACGGTGTTGAAAGTGGCGGGTAAGATTACGGCGACCAATCAAATTTCTGGCGCAAAGGTAGTATATCAGGCCACCAACTCGGTGACATTGTCCCCTGGTTTTTCAGCCATTGGCAAC
>JAIXPV010000620.1 GCA_027486105.1 Runella sp.
CCATGACATGAATGCCTTTGGGCGCACAAATGTCAACGACTTGTTTATGCTCATAAATGCTATTGAACGCACAAACAGCTTCTGGCTTTGTAACCGCAATCATGGCTTCGAGTGATGCATACCAAAGCGACTCGGGCAGTTTATAGCGTTTCAGATAGCGCATCGCCAGTTCTTTATTGGGCTCCGCCACCCCTACAATCTCAACATCACCCTGCGCAGGACGCCGTAAAATCTGGTGTACGTGGTCGTGTGTAAAGCCTGCAATGCCTAACCTGAGTGGTTTGGCAACAACGACAGATGCCCATAAAAATAAAATAATCGACAGAAAGCGTAGCGAAAGGTTCATAATCAGCGAGTTTTGTTACTAAAAGTAAACGCTGTTCTAAACTTCCCCATTGTATTTCAACAAAAAGGGGCGCTTTCAATGAAAGCGCCCCTTTTTGTTGAAAAAATATTTTAGTTAGGCAGGCACGGCTACATTAGCGCGGTAGATACCCGCATCTAATTTTTCCCGCATTGTATCAAACGCGTTTAATGTTTTCTCTACGTCTTCAAGTGTGTGTGAGGCCGTAGGAATAAGGCGTAAAATAATTTGCCCTTTCGGAATAACTGGATACACGACAATAGAACAGAAAATACCCATATTTTCGCGTAAATCACGTACCATGTTGGTCACTTCTGGTAAGCCACCTTCCAATCCTTGCATAAAGACTGGCGTTACAGGCGACTCGGTATCACCAATGTTAAAGCCCCGGCTACGCAAGCCATTTTGGAGCGAATGAACGATTTCCCACAATTGAGTCCGTAATTCGGGATGGGCTTTGATAAGCTCCAACCGTTTACGACCTCCTTCTACATACGGCATTGGCAATGCCTTTGCGTACGTCTGTGAGCGCATATTGTATTTGAGAAACATGATAATATCTGGATCATCGGCCGCCACAAAAGCGCCGATTGCGGCCATCGATTTGGCAAATGTTGAGAAATAGAGGTCAATATCTTTTGATACGCCAAACATCTCCCCTACACCACCGCCGTTTTCGCCCATCGTTCCAAAACCATGTGCATCATCAACCAACAAACGGAAGTTATACTTTTTCTTGAGTTCAACGATTTTATCCAAACTCCCTACTTTGCCCGACATTCCAAAAACACCTTCCGTAATCACCAATATCCCTCCACCTTTTTCTTCCGCGAGTTTGGACGCGCGGATAAGGTTTTTTTCCAAACTGGCCATGTCGTTATGGTTATACTTATAGTATTGTCCCATTTGGGCTTTGTGCAGTCGAATTCCGTCAATCAAACACGCGTGAGCTTCGGCGTCGTACACAATCACGTCGCGGTGGTCGCACACACACTCAATGACCGACATCACCCCTTGGTACCCATAATTGAGCAAAAATGCATCTTTTTTTCCTACAAACTCCGCCAACTCTTTCTCAAACAATTCGTGCAAGTCCGAATTTCCAGACATCATACGAGCGCCCATTGGATAAGCAAGGCCCCATTTTGCAGAAGCGTCTGCATCGGCTTTACGCACTTCTGGATGATTGGCCAAACCCAGATAATTGTTCAGGCTCCAGTTGAGCACGTCCATACCGCGAAACTTCATGTGCGGTCCAATTTCGCCTTCCAGTTTCGGAAATGAGAAATAATGATGACTATTTAGCGCTTTTGCAGAAGCCCCAATTGGTCCCCAGTTGTTGCGTAGTTTCTCGAAAATATCCACTTTACTATGCTGTTTTTTGGGTTTGATACCGTTTTTGAATAAATTTTGTGCAAAATTATATATTCCTAACTCAATTTCAAAGAGTTAGCGATTATGTCATGATTAAGACAAAGTTTAATACTACGAATTTTACACCAAAATTAAAAATCAATCCTAGCGAATAAATCCATCCGTGAATATTCTAACTTTGTGAATTGCATTATTTTACATACTTAAAACCAATAAACTTTATGGACGAACAATTAAAATCTGCGGCAGAGCAAGCCAAAGCGAAAGCACAAGAGTTGGCGGCTGAAGCACAAGAAAAATTTGAGGAAATAAAAGGTGAAATCACCGAAAAATTACAAAGCGTTGACGTAGAAGCGCTGAAAGCGCAGGCTTCAGCCAAAGCCGAAGAAATGAAAGCAGAAGCAACCGAAGCCTTTGCCGAAGCGAAAATAAAAGCTGAAGAGTTGGCCGTGGAAGCGCAGGAAAAGTTTGAAGACCTGAAAGAAGAAGCCGAAGAAGCCATTGAAAAAGCCACGGGCTTTATCAATGGTCTTTTCAACAGCGACGAAGAAGGCGAAGCAAAAGAAGAAAAGAAATAATCGAACGCAAGCTATAAACAACCCATCAATGGGTGTTTGTAGCTTGCATTTTTTTCTTTTTGGAAATATTCATTTCGGCTACTGGAAACTGAAGTGAAGAAAGATGTATGTAGTAAAATAAAAAGGTTATCCAAGGAAAAAACAAAAATTGCCCAGCATTAAGGTTAGACTCAAAGTAAGGAATCACCATCAGCGCTGGCAAAAAAACAAAAGATTGACTATCAAACCGCACATACTTCAAAAGTGCATTGAACGCAAAAAAAACCATAAAGCACAAAAAAGAAAAAATTCCGCCCGAAAACAGAATTTCTAAGTACGAATTATGAGATGCTAAATCGGTTCGTATCCCTGCATAAAACTGAAGTCCTGCCCGAAAACCGTCAAATCCGAATCCCGTAAAAAACACTTCTGGGTTGTTGATAAATATTCCCAGGGCCTGTTCGGCCAATTTAAACCGCACTTCCCCTTTTTGCTTTCTAATATCTGCGTACTGCGCCCGCAAGTTGACCACCGAGTCGGGACTGGCAATGATATAATAGGCAAACCCAAGAATACACAGGGTGGCCGCTACCTTGAGATAGATGGAAATTTGTTTGCTGCGCAAAACCAACACCAGCGTAGATAGCGCCAGAGCAGCAAAACTGCTGCGCGAACCCGTCAGAACAATGGCCCATAATGCTAAGAAAACCACTAAAAAAAATACGTTACGGGCCCATTTAGCCATGGGGCGATTGGCAAACAAATCAAAACCCATAACAATGAATATTGTACATCCCCATCCAATTACGTTTGCCTTATAAGAGCCGATCGATTGTCCATACACATTTTCAGATTGAAAAGCTACGCCCGCAATAAGCATTACAAGCACTGGATAGAAATATACCAAGCTAAAAATCTGCAATAATTTGATTTTGGCTTCGTCTTTGGAATAATGGGCAAAAAGATAGACGATAAAGTAGTTGGTATAAATTAAAAAGGGAATCCAAGCCACAATGCGTTCAAAACTGCGCAAAAAATCAACACTGAACGGCAAAACAACCAGATTCAAAAACAGGAAAAGGTATAAAACCCAGTTCTTTTTTTTATCAAAAATGTACTTTATTTTCCCTTGGGCCAGTATAATACCTGCCAAGGAAAAAATGACCAAACCCGTTCGAAAGAGTTTTGCCGCCTGAAAGTCCTCCCCCCTCAAGCTATACCCGAATACCACTAAAAACACATTGAGAAAATACAAAACAAGATGCCAGTCCCAATGCTGTTGATTCCGAAACAGATTACGCCAGTGCATTAATTTAGGGTTTACGGTTCACCGTTTGTCAAGAATTCAGTCGAGCGCACGGCTTCCAACCGACTATTCTCTACGGGCCACAGATTCAAGCATTTCCACAAAATTGCGTAACATTTCGTCTTTTGAAAACTTTTGGATAAAACTCAGGCCATTTTCTGCTTTTTGAACGCGCAACTTGGGCATTTCAATGCACTCAGTTACTGCGTCGGCCAACGCCTGAATGTTTCCTGATTCTACCAACCAACCGTTCTTTCCGTTGTCTAGTACTTCTGGAATCCCACCCACCGATGTACTTATGACCGATATTCCGTGGGCCAATGCTTCAATATTTGCTACCCCAAACGCTTCTGTATAAGATGGTACACAAAAAATATCGTAGGTGCTCATGTACCCAAATACTCGCTCCTGAGGTTGTGGGCCCACATAATAAAGCATTCCATTGGAAGCTCCTGCAAAAAGAGACCGTAAATGTCGTTCAAATGGAGGTTCAGGCCCCACGACGGTCAGTCGAAATTGATGGGCTGTAATTTTTTGAAGGGCTTGCACGAGCAGTGGCAGATTGCCAACCAAATAATCTGCTTTAACAAATAATACATTGATGATTGGCCCGAAAGCGCGTTGCGGGTTAAATTTCAACCCATCCAACGGAATACATTTATACAAACGCTTTACTTTGGCTTCGGGCAGGTGGTACGTATTGATGAGGCGTTGTTTTAAAAATTCTGAATTGGCAATCACAAGCTGATGCTTAATAGCCGAGAGCTTTTCAAATTGCTGAAACGTAAATCGTTTTAGCCATAACGGCGTAAGGGCTGCATTTTTCCACGTAGCCAGCATATTTTTCTCATCGTTGATCATCCCCACCGTCGGCTTTGGCGACACCAAACTTGCCCACGTACCATTGAATGAATTAATAAAAACCAGTACATCAAAATTGTACTGCTTTTCGATTTTTTTTATCTGACGATAATAGATAAACCAGCGTAAAATCTGTCCTGTGGGCTTCAATAACCAGGGAATCTTGAGCGAAACTTTATACACACAAGGCGCATCTTTCAGGCGTTTTTCAGAGACATCTTCCGTTAAAACCCTGATTTCGTGTTGCAGAAACAGCGTATTGATTTCTAGTACAATATTGGCAAATCTTACGGGGCCGTTGGTAATGTTTTCAAAGGCGTTGGTACAAAAAAGTATTTTCATTCTTTACTTTCTGGCGATATAGATTTTTTCACTAGGAGAAATTCCATACCGCTTGTTATCTATCTGTTGAGCGTAGGTATCATCTTCTATTTCAAAGCCTTGAGCGCGCAACCTGTCGGCATAATCGGCGCCATAGTACCAGCGTTGGTCATGACCATGGTACAAGCCCAGCTTTTCTTCTTTCGTCAAACTCGTATCCGAAAACGAATAGGGCTGCTTATAATTGATAGGGTCATGAAAAATAGCATATCCACCAGATTTGAGTACCCTGTAAACTTCCCTCATCGCTTTGGTATCTTCTGGTACCATAACTAACACGCCAATGGCGATGACCACGTCAAAAATATTGTCTTCAAATTGAATATCATCAATTGACATCACACAATCAGGCTTGTCAGTAATACTATTGGTAAACGATGTCATGTTATCAGCCGTTAGATAGTCAATATATTGATTTCCTTTAACAGTCTGAGACAAGCAAGTATCGGGCGCAAAATGCAGTACCTTTTTGAGAGGGGCGTCATAGAAGCCCAGTCGGTCGCGTAGTGTAAGGTAGGTATACCGATGCCTTTCAAGCGATTTACAACTCGGACAATAAGCATTCTGTCGGTAGCGAAAAGGCATAAATGCCTTATAATGATTTTTGCAAATAGGGCACTCCACGGTGTCTCCCATTCGGTATGGAATACTCCTCATCTGTAAGCGCATATTGCGCAAACGATTCATAAAAGCTTGACTGTCAATCAATTGAGCGTAGGGTTTCATATATTGGCATACGATAAGATAACAACGAAATTCTAACACAGTGGTGTGGTCAAGCAACTAACATATGCGGTGCGGCGGTGTAGTAGCAATATCCAAAACAAAGAACATTTTTTTCGTAGCCTCTCATTTTTGGCGCGCCTTTACTGTTTCTACGCTTCAAAAATCCTCACAATGTCCCAGTAATTTGTTGTATCAGCTATTTCAAAGTTTTTTTTGCCAATCGCCGAAAGGTCAATCTCTTGGGCAATTTTAAGGCATTCTATTAACGGGTAAAATGTATTATCAAATAATAATTCTGACTGATGACCCAGCAACCGAAGTGTACCCTCTGTTTTTAATGTAATGATAGGTTTTCCAAATGACATGGCCAAATCAATGGAGCCTGAATGGTCAATTCTTATAAAAGGCAAGACTACAACATCTGCCGCATTAAAAAAGTACTGTACATCAGCATCTTCGATAAAGCGATGATGCCAATGAATGGTGGGATTAGTGTTACTCTCGACTAATAATGACTCCCAATAAGCAGAATCATAACTTTTTCCAGCAATAACGAGGCAAGTATTTGAAGAACCCAGCGCTGAATATGCTCTCAACAACTGATGAATACCTTTGTAAGGTTTTATTTCTCCGAAAAATAAAAACACAAAACCCCCTTTGTCTACTCCCAATTTTTCACGACTTTCTGCTTTGGTTGACTCATTGGGGTAATACGTATGATACGGTAAATCCTGAATCACCGAAACAACCTCAGGGTTTAATCCAAACCGACTGATGGCCTGTTGTTTAGTCGTGTCTGAATAAACCCTGATAGAATCGCACCGACGTAAAAAAAAGCGATAAACGTGCTTTTCCAACCCTAACCAAATCCCTGCATGGTTTTGTAGGTTATGCAATGTATGAACGATTCTGACCCGTTGGAAGGATTTTGCCCACAGGATTTCAGCCATAAAAACCAGCGATTTGATACAACTCCAAAATAATGATTTGCCAAGAATAAAGCTATGGACCCAGTCATAATACAGGACCTCTGGATGGTATGTTTTCAAGGCTTGAAAGGTACTTCCCAAGGTATATTTTTTACCAATGTTTACCGTCATTCCGTGTTTTCGTAAATACCGCACCAATTCGTATTGAAAAGGGTTTTCGGCACCTGCATCTGGTAAGACAACGACTTTGGGTAAAGAGGAAGACAATGGAAAATGGTTTTAAAAAATTCGGAACGACAAAAATACAAATTGTGCTTAGAAATGTACAGGTAAGCGCTTTTGTATATTTAGATTGTCATCTGGAAAGCTCCTATTTCCAAATACCATGGCTACGCAGTAAAATCATTCAACTCCTTTATTCAATGAAAAAAACAGCGAATATTCTTTTTTTCGTCCTGAGCTTTTCGGTTGCTTTTGCCCAACCGGTAGAGAAACTGTACAAAGTCGTGGTCGCTCCCGACCATTTTGACTGGAACTATAAATCAGGCGAAAATGTAAAGTTTACTATTTCAGTCTTACAAAATGGTAACCTCGTCAAAAACGCCCGTGTACGCTATGAAATAGGGCCCGAGAAAATGGAGCCCACCAAAAAGGAGACCGTCACGCTCCCCAGTGGCAGTATCACGCTTGACGGAGGAACGATGAAAACGGGAGGATTTCTGCGCTGCATCGCCATTGCCGAAATCGACGGAAAAGAATACCGAAATCTCGCCACGGCAGGCTTCGACCCCCTCACCATTCAACCTACGGTAGACAATCCCGCTGATTTTGATACTTTCTGGCAAACGGCAAAAGCTGAGCTAGCCAAGGTACCAATGGATGCAAAAATGACTCTTTTGCCAGAGCGTTGTACCGAAACGGTGAATGTGTATCACCTCAATTTGCAGAATTTCCGCAATGGTGCCCGTTTGTACGGCATTTTGTGCATACCCAAAAAAGAAGGGAAATATCCTGCGCTTTTACACGTTCCTGGGGCGGGCGTTCGTGCTTACGGCGGTGACATTGCCAACGCTACCAAAGGAATCATTACCCTACAAATCGGTATTCACGGAATTCCAGTCACGATGGACCCATCTGTATATCTTGACTTAGGCGCGGGTGCTTTAAACGGCTATATGAATTACGGCTCCGACGACCGCGACCGTTTCTATTATAAGCGTGTATATTTGGGTTGTGTTCGGGCCAATGATTTTTTAACGAGCCTACCGCAATTCGACGGCACAAACTTGGCCGTTACAGGCGGAAGTCAAGGCGGAGCGCTGTCTATTATTACGGCAGCACTCGACTCCCGCGTTAAATGGCTGGGGGCGTTTTATCCTGCACTTTCTGATGTAACGGGATATTTGAAAGGCCGTGCGGGAGGTTGGCCGCATTATTTTGACAAGAATGCGTTGACCTACAATAATAAACCTGAAAAAATAACGACACTCGGCTACTACGATGTGGTAAATTTTGCGCGTCGCGTGAAAGTGCCGGGCCTATATTCATGGGGGTTTAATGACGAGACTTGCCCTCCTACCTCCATGTATGCCTCCTATAATGTAATTTCGGCTCCCAAAGAATTGCATTTGGCCCTCGAAACAGGTCACTGGACTTATCCTGAACAACAGGAACGGATGACAACTTGGCTGGTCAATAAATTAAGCAAAAAATAAGCAAAAAAGCCGAGTGTGAACTCGGCTTTTTTGCTTGATTTTCAGGCTGTTTATACTTGATGAATTTCGACCACTTCGTTGCTATTTTGACGCCCCCCTTTGGGCATTATAGCCCAGAGAACGATGTAAAAAACGATGACGGGTACGTGGATAAAAGCAAAAAAAGACGCTATCCACAAAATACGCATTAGGGTAGTATCAATTCCAAAATAGTCGGCTAAACCAGCAGCTACACCACCAATTTTACTTTCTGAAGGGATTCGATGCAATTGTTTCGTTGTCATGGCTTTATGTATTTAAATGTTTTTAAGGCTGTTTTTTGTTTTCTTTGGCTGTTATGTTGAATCAAAGGTACTATGTATTACCAAGTATCCAAATCTAAAATAGACCAATGGTCTAAAGGTTTGCCAAACGGTTATTTTTAGGGAAGAAATAAAGACATCAAGGCTTTCTAACCCGAATTTTAAAAGCTTCGGCGGGATTATGAATTAGCAGTTGGTTAAAATCATCTTGCGTAAAGCCTTTTTGGCGTAGAATGGGAAATATTTTTTCAAAAATGGCAGTAAAACCCACAAAAGTTCCGCCGTTTGCTTCTCCAGGTTTATACCAACCAGCATCATGAGAAATGAGGACCCTATGCAGCAAACGATTGGATTTGAGAAGGTCGAGCCAAGACGCGTAGTTTTCCCAATCACCCCATCCCATGCCGTCGAGACTTACCCAAGCTCCTATCTGCGCCGCTTTTGTGTAAAAATTTTTGTTGGACTCACCTTGTGCGTGAACCCAAACAAAAGCGCTTGGGTGTATGCCCATACGCTGCAATTCTTCTATTTCTTCAAAACCTGCCAAAGCGGGGCCTGTATGCGAGCAAATGGTCAGGCCAGTTCGTAAATGAGTTAGACCGGCGGCGCGAACCAGTGTTCGATGCAATTCGGAGAGCGGCCCTGGATTTACTCCTATTTTTATGAAGCCTGGGCGCACGTCAGTGCCGTCAATACCTTTTTCAAACTCAGCAGTCCAACGGTTGGCTAGCTGCTCGGCGGTTTCGGTAAACGCCCATTTTGGTAGATATTTATTGTCAACCGCGCCGTAATACCCCGTATTGGTCAGGATTTGAAGACCGCTTTTTTGAGCGGCCATTTGCAGCAACTGAACATCTCGCCCCAAAAAAGCAGGCGTACAATCCAGAAGCGTTTTGATGCCCCGTTTTTTTACCTCTAACAAATAAGGTAAAACCGCTTTCAGCACCTCTTCCCGATTCCAGCGGTCAAAACTGATTTTATCTGCTCCAATAAAATCTACGAGCAGATGTTCATGAATGAGCGTCATGCCCATCTTTTGCGGGCGAATCGCGCCATTTATCGTGATGATCTGGTCTTTTCGTTGCAAAAAAGGAACAGCAGAGGCTGTCAACAAAAATTGGCGACGAGAAATCATAAAAAATTGGTAGTGAAATTATGGCTTTGCCCAAAACACATTAGTAATCTCTTCGTTTTTGAAAACAATCGCGTAGCGTTGCGGTAAATCAGCCCGCAGAAAGGCACCATTCATTTGCTGCACATCAAACGAAGTCAACGGCTTTTCCAAAGTAAAGCCCATTTTTTTAAATAATTCTAACCATTGGTGCGTGGCGTATTGTTTTTCCACGCGTACGTCTTCGGTATGGCCCAAGACATCGTCTATCTCGCGACTGAAGAACAGTTTCAACGCTGCCTTTTCTTTATTTGTAACATCCAGACTGTCAATCACTTCAAATACTAGGCCATAATGAGTAACGGCATTGTGAAATCGGGTGGCATAGTGGGGTTCAAAATGATCGGAAACTGGTTCAGACAAAACAAAAACCTTGGGTGCTAAATTGTAGATATGTCCAAACACCACTTCACGCTGCGCCGCCTGTTGTATATGATGCAAAGCAAAAGACGCGTTGACCACTAAAGCATCGTAATGAGTCGGCAGCAACGCCTGTATTTCAGCTAACGTCATTTTCTCCACAAACCTAATGAATGCAGTGAAGTGTACCTGAAAAGGAAGCTGCAATTCCGCAAAATTCTTTTCTGCCGCTCGAACGGCATCGGCAAAAGGTTCAATACCCACTACCGTTATCTGCTTCACCCGACAATCAGGCTGCTGTGCCAATAAATGTAGCATATTGACAATTTGCAGGCCAGTCCCAATGCCAATGTCTATCAGAACGGGATTTTCTACATTATTTAAACTTTCAACCAACAACGCATTGGCGCACTGTTGGGTAAGAGTAGCCAACGGCAGTTGCTGAATAAGCAACTCAAACAAACGAATCTGCGGAATCTCAAATTGTTGGACGTAGATATGCTCGTTGGACTGCCCACCCGCAACGTGTTTACGCATAGCTTTGGCCAACACATACCCAAACATTGCCGCCGAGTCGTCGAGGGTTACAAGACATCGATGATAAATTGCTTCCAACTCAGCTTCATCGGCTTCGGTAAGTTGGTCGGGAAGGCGTTGGGCGAGGGATTGGAGTTGGGGTAAAAAGCTTTTCATACCAATAATTTAGAATTTCAAATTTAAAAAAAGCCACGACGCAAACGCATCGTGGCTCTGTAAAACTTTCTAAGTTTTGAAATTACCGTTAATTCCTTGGCGGTTTACCTCCAGTCAGCAGTCCCTGCATCCGCTCCATGGTTTTCTTTTCACCCGTCAGCGACAAGAAGGCTTCGCGCTCTAGGTCAAGCAAATATTGCTCAGTAACATTTTGTGGGTAGCTCAAATCCCCGCCGCAGATCACATACGCCAATTTGTCCGCGATTTTGGCGTCATGCTCCGTGATGTAATTAGCCATACGCATACTGCCGATACCTGCTTTAAACAGGGCAATACCCGTTTTTCCCTGCACTTTAATGTCGGTGCGGTGCTTGGGTTGGGTATAACCGTTTTCGGCCAGATCAATGGCTGCCTGCTTCGCTTCGGCAATCAGGCGGCTGCGATTTAATACGATTTGGTCGCGGTCGGCTTTGATGTAGTTCATTTCTACGGCTTCTTGCGCTGAAGTGGAAACCTTAGCTTGAGCAATATTCATAAACGCCGATTGTAAAATATTCAATTCAGGATCACCCGCTTGGTACAAGTCCGAACAGCGAAGCGCCATTTCTTTGGTACCGCCCCCAGCGGGAATCAGGCCAACACCCAATTCTACCAACCCCATATAGGTTTCAGCATGGGCTACCACTCGGTCGGCGTGGAGGTTAAGCTCGCAGCCACCGCCCAACGCCAACGAGTGCGCGGCGGTCACGACCGGGATGGATGAATACCGCGCCCGCATCATGGTTTGTTGGAATTGCGCAATCATCATGTTGATTTCATCATAATCCTGTTCAATCGCAAACATGAAGAGCATGGCCAAATTGGCTCCTGCTGAAAACGCTTCGTTTGAATCATTTCCAACCACCAATCCGCGAAAATCTTTCTCGGCTACGGCGTAGGCACGGTTGAGGCCTTCTACTACTTCCGCGCCAAAGGTGTTCATTTTGGAATGAAATTCTACACCAGCAATGCCGTCGCCCAAGTCATAAATGGACGCACCCGCGTTTTTCCAGATGATATTTTGAGATTTATTTTCGAGAATAATAAATGCCTCCTGTCCTGGAATGGCTTTGTAGGATTTTGATGGAATGTCGTAATACAGCTTTTGGCCGTTTTGTACTTTATAAAAACTTTCATTGCCCGCCGCCAGCATATCATAGACCCACTGCGCTGGCTTGGCGTCGAGCGATTCCATAATTTCGACCATTTTCTTTACTCCAATGGCGTCCCAAGTCGCAAAAAGGCCCATTTCCCAGCCAAAGCCTGCACAAATGGCTTGGTCGATGCGGAAAAGTTCATCCGAAATTTCAGGAATACGATTGGATGCATAGCGAAACCCACTCGCAAAAGTCCGACGATAAAATTCACCCGCTTTGTCAGTACCTTTGAGCAATACACCGAAACGTTTTTTGAGGTCGTCGATGGTCTTGGTCCCCTCCAATGTCGCAAACTTCACCTTCACGGAAGGCTTGTACTCCAACGTGGCAAGGTCGAGCGCCAAAATGACGGTCTTGCCTTTTTCGTCTTTTGTTTTCTTATAAAAACCCTGTCCCGTCTTATCACCTAACCATTTGTTTTCCATGAGTTTGGCCATGATTGGGGGCAATTCAAACGCCGCGCGCGACTCATCATGCGACATCTGTACGAGATTGTTGCACACGTTGACGGTCGTATCCAAACCCACTACGTCCGACAAACGGAAAGTGCCCGATTTTGGTCGCCCTACCACTGGCCCTGTCAATTTATCAACTTCTTCTACTGTCAGGCCCATTTCTGCGGCAATCCGAATCGTTTCGACCAAGGCATGAATACCCAGGCGGTTGGCAATAAAGCCGGGTGTATCCTTACAAAGAACGGTCGTCTTTCCTAAAAACAAATCACCGTAATGCAACAGAAAATTAAGAAGTTTGGGGTCTGTTTTTGGCCCAGGAATCACTTCAAACAAACGCAGGTAGCGCGGCGGGTTGAAAAAGTGCGTTCCGCAAAAATGTTGTTGAAAATCGTCACTGCGGCCTTCCGACATCAAATGAATCGGAATTCCCGATGTATTGGATGTAATCAATGTACCTGGTTTGCGCAGGGCATCGACTTTTTCAAACAATGAGCGTTTGATATCCAACCGCTCCACAATCGCCTCCAACACCCAGTCATAATTTTTGATTTCGGCCAAATTGTCGTCAAAATTTCCAAGTTTAACCCGACTCGC
>JAIXPV010000192.1 GCA_027486105.1 Runella sp.
AGCCTTGTCTGGCTGGCTGGTTGTAACCCAAGCTTTTATCATTTACGCCCTGCTTCGGGCGACATCGCCTGGATTGATGGACGTGAGGTGACGCGGGTGGAGCAAAACGGGGTGGTATTGGTGGCTTCCTACGAGTTTGAAGATCCGCATCATTTGGTATTGGATGTCGAAATCAAAAATCGAACTACCGCCCCATTATTAGTTGACCCCAACGATTTCACTTACTTTCCTTTTGAAGAAAAAGGCGACACCTTACGCATAAAAACGAATTCTCCGTACGCCGCCACCTACCGCGCTACCGACCCAGAGCAAAAAATTGAACAGGCAACTCTTGAAATAAAACGCCAAAAACAACGCTTAGTTGCGGCATCCATTTTTAACGGGGTGATGTTGGCCGCTACCATTGCAAGCGATATTCACAGTTCAAATCGCAACGACCGCTCATGGCAGCAACGGGCCAACAATCGCTACAATCACGCACAGGCGTACAATTTTATTATTCAAAAGCAGATTGCCGATGTACAGCTTCAAAAAATACGCACCGACCAGCTGCAACACGAACGCGCCAACTGGCAAGACATGGCACTCCGCAAAACCACCTTGCCCGTGGGAGAATCAGTACGTGGCTTGCTGTTTTTACCCAAAGATACCCGCGCGTCTTACTTGTGGCTTAATTACGAAACGCCCGCTGATTCAACGAATTTGCGGGTCAAGTTTTTGCAGGAAAAAATTAAGCCTGAACACTAAACATCTTTTGTTGGAGCATTCCAATCAATCCCTTTCACGAATAACTCATACACCAGACAGCAAATCACCAGGAAATACTCAAGCGCCACAATCCGTAGGTTTTCTTGGTAAGGCTGCGAAGCGTACGCCACGTAAGTAAGCGGCAACAATGCCGACCAAACCACGGGATACCAACGCTGAGTAAGCGCCCCCAAAGCCACCAAGGTAGTGATATACCAAGGATGGACGGTGGTGGCGCACAAAAAATAAACGGTCAATACAAGTAGCATTTTTTCGAGTAAACTTCGACGCTGAAACGCTATTTGAGCAATACAAATCAACGTCACTACCGACAGCAACGGCCCCAATAAATGGATGATATTATAACCCGTAATCCAATAGCCCACTTGCCGGAACAAGTAGTAAAAGCTAGCGTTGAATTCAAATTTCTGAAAGTATAAATCAAGGCTTTTGCCGAAATTGACAAACAGTTCACGGCTCAAAAACGGAGCAAACAACACCAATAAAATAAAACCTACCATTACACAATATACCAGGCCTTTACGAAATCCAAGTCGTTTGAAAATAAGCGGTAGAAAAATCAAGGGCAACAGTTTTACGGCAGCCCCCAGTGCCAATGCCCCTGCCGACCGGACATTGTATTTATCTCCATGAAACGGTCTGTCAATCCACCTCACTGCCAACAAAATAAAAAACAACGTAACTGCTTCAAAATGCAAATTCCCCGTCAATTCAATAATCACAAATGGATTAAGTGCATAAATCAGTACCGCGTTTTTCCTCCTTTTTTCTTGGTATGTAGGAAGTCTGAAGGTAGTTAATAGCCAAATAATACCGAGTTCGGCCATAAAAACAAATGCCCTCAAAGCCACAATGTTGAGCAACACACTATCGTGCGCAATCCAAGCCGACAAGCCGAACATCCATTGATTCAGTGGTGGATAAACAGTAAAGTAATTGGGCGAATTAAGCCCCTGAAAAAGCGCTTCATTTAGGTGTGCATCGGCGGCAAGGGAAGTAGTGATTATTTCAGAAGGCAAATATAAATAGGGATTGTAGCCCGTTGACAACAGACGCCCATCCCAAATAAACCGAAAATAATCATCGGACAACGCAGGCACCGAAAACAGCAGTAAAAAGCGGAAGCCAATGGCGCCCCAAATCAACCAGTGGGTCTGGCGTTCGTCCCATTTTTGACTAATAACCAAGCCATACATCAAAAATAGTGCGCCAAAGCTCAGAATAAGTTCGCCCGCTTGGGTTCGTTTCCAATGATACCCTACCAACCCATACCCCGCCGCGTTGACGAGGATAAAAAGAAGAAACCACACAATAGAGGCTTTTTGGGAAGATTTTTGCATAATGAACGCGGTATTTTTCCGCTCAATTAATACCCGTGAAATAACAATTAATTCACAGGCCCTCCAAATTTCGACCGTTCACTCAAAAAATAGTTTGTAAACTTTTGGAAGTTTCCGTACCTTTGCGGACTCTTTTGAAATCAAGGATTTACAAGAAATAAAAGGTCACAAAAATGAAACGTACATATCAACCTTCAAACCGCAAAAGACGTAACAAGCACGGTTTCCGTGAGCGGATGGAATCAGCCAATGGCCGCAAGGTGTTGGCCGCGCGTCGCAAAAAAGGTCGTTGGAAACTTACAGTTTCGGACGAAAAGCGTCATAAGCAATAATTTGTTTGCGTGTTTGGGGAGTTTGTTTGTTTGAAAGTTGAAGAAAACTTCTCAAACAAGTGCAGTAGTTCAAACGATTCAAACATTGAGACAGACATTACAAAAAATAGAACGGTTAAGTAGCCCAAAAGTGATTAGCCGTTTGTTTGAAAAAGGTAGCACGGAAACCCAAACGTCCTACCTTTTTCCTTTTAAGGTATTTTACCTTTACGAACTTTCTCCTTCTGCACAGGCACTTCCTCAAGTGCTGTTTACGATTTCGAAGCGAAATTTTAAGCGGGCCGTTGACCGCAACCTCTTACGCCGCCGCTGCCGCGAAGCTTATCGCAAAAACAAACACCTTTTTTTTGAAACACCCGACCACCGCGCTCCTTCCTACATAGCGTTTGTATTAATTGCCAAAGAAAAAGTGGAATATGAAGTCATTGAGCGCTCGATGCAAAAACTCATTGGCCGGATGGCAAAAGTGGCGAATGAATCAACAAAGCCCTCTAGTGAGCATTTAGATGCTTAGAAAGTGAAGAAATTACCTTTTATAACCTTTTTTCAACCTTCCAATTATACAAATCTACTGTTAACTTTGTGTTAAGAATTAATAAGTGGTGTTAAAATTTCTGACACGTCTCGTACTTTCGTCACCGAAATCAACTCCCATGCCATGAGCGCAGCTAAATCGGCTCAAATTGCACACAAAGTATTAGTCGTCGACGACGACCCAGATATTGTCGAGCTTCTTGCTTACAATTTAGAAAAAGAAGGCTACGAGGTAGCTACGGCTTCCAACGGAAAAAATGCGTTGGAAATCGCCCGTACTTTCATTCCCGAACTTGTCGTACTAGACATTATGATGCCCCAAATGGACGGCATCGAAACTGCCCGTCTGTTGCGGGATATTCCCGATTTTCGGAATACGTATCTCTTGTTTCTGACCGCTCGCTCGGAAGAGTATTCAGAAGTAGCCGCCTTCGAAATCGGTGCGGATGATTACATTACGAAGCCCATCAAACCACGGGCACTGATGAGTCGTATCAACGCGTTGTTTAGAAGAGAAGCCCAAAAGGCCGAGCCTGAATCTCAGATTGAGATTGCGGGTCTGTCGATCAACCGAAAAAACTACACGGTCACCAAGGCTGACAAATCGGTGGTTTTGCCCAAAAAAGAGTTTGAGTTACTCTTTTTCTTAGCCAATCACCCCAACAAGGTGTTTAATAGAGAAGAATTACTCCAAAAAATCTGGGGAGCCGATATTTACGTTCTTGAGCGAACCGTAGACGTTCATATCCGAAAAGTGCGTGAAAAAGTGGGTGAAAACTATATCCGTACGCTCAAAGGGGTAGGATATATGTTTACAGACGAATAGCCTGACGGTGAGTAGTTTGCAGCAAAAAATCTATCGTTCACAAATAGTAACAATATCATTTTTAAACTGCCTGCTGCTTACTTGCATTTATCTATCTACCTCTCCCATCACTACATCAATGGAGCCGATAATCGCTACCAAATCGGCAAGCATGGCGCCGCGCGAAATTTCGGCAATCACCGAGAGGTTGTTAAATGAACAGGCCCGCGCTTTACAGCGCACAGGAATATCAGATTTGCCATCCGTTCGGAAGAAAAAGCCGAGTTCTCCTTTGGGGTTTTCGGCCCGTACGTAATAATCCATCGCCTGCGGACGAATTTTTTTAGGAACAAAAGCCTGTGGGTCAAAATCAGGCGTACGGCGGTGTTCTCCCAGTAATTTATCCACACATTGCTTGATGATTTTGACCGACTCCCTACATTCTAGCACCCTCACATAATTCCGATCCCAACAATCCCCGATAGTTCCGACGAGCCCTTCGCCCATCGGTACATCAAAATCCAATTCGGGATAAACCGAGTAGCCATCTACCTTGCGTAAGTCCCATCGCAATCCCGAACCTCGCAATACGGGCCCTGAACAACCATAATTTATCGCCACCGCCAACGGCAATACCCCTACATTGGCCGTGCGTTGCACAAAAATTTTATTGTCAATAACAAGTTGTTGAAGTTCTTCTAATTTGGGTTTGAGATAATTAACAAACTCCAAACACCGTTCCTCAAAACCAACGGGGACATCATAAAACAAACCGCCCACCCAGATATAATTGTAGAGCATTCGAGCGCCCGAAAGCCACTCCAACATCCGCAGAATATGCTCGCGGTCGCGCATCATCCATAGGAAGGGCGTATACGCGCCAATGTCCATGGCATAGGTACCTATGGCGACAAAATGCGACGCCAAGCGGTTGAGTTCGGCCACCAATACGCGAATATACTCCACGCGCTTAGGCAGATCTTTATCAATGCCCAGCATCCGCTCCACGCCCATCACGTAGGCATGCTCGGAGTTCATGGCCGCTACGTAATCCATACGGTCTACGTAAGGAATGATTTGGTTGAACGGCAACGACTCCGCGTGTTTTTCAAAACAACGGTGCAGGTACCCTATATGAGGTACCACATCCACAATGACTTCTCCATCCGACACCACCTCCAATCGCAGCACGCCATGTGTAGACGGGTGTTGCGGGCCAATATTAATGACCATTTCCTCCGTACGAAGACGCTCGGGGGTATATTTGCCAGGTTCTGAAACCTGTAAATGTTCGGGACTATACGTATATTGAATAGAATCAGTGGGCATCTCAAAAACAATTCAAACTGCTTTATTAAACCAAAAGTAATAGATTTTAGCCAAGAAGTGGTCCAATTTTTAACTTGCTTTTGACTATTAACAGCAAAACAGTACCTTTTGCGGGTATACATCTACGGCTTTTTTACAGCAACTGGCTTCGAAATAAATAAGCCCATCCTCCCGCTATCCATTCCTTCACAGATTGTATATTTGTTATTATTTGTGGGCCTGCCCACCTGAGACTTTGACCGTGGTGAACTATGCATGAAATTGAGCCTTTTTATAACTGGGAAAAACACTATGTAGCCGCAGAAGACCGTAAATCTCCTTTTTATGGCCGCGATTATAACATGAATCAGTACGAACA
>JAIXPV010000681.1 GCA_027486105.1 Runella sp.
ATTTTGCTCTTATTTTGGGCCATATGCCCCCTTTGGGCACAGATATCTTACCCTATTCTTCCCAAACCCTTACAGTTAGTGCCGAAAGAAGGGGCGTTTATCCTCCCCCAGAATCCAGTGATTGCCGTAGCCAGTACTGATCCCATACTACGCCGTCTTGCAGAAGAGCTGGCAAACAAAATTGGAAGTGTTACAGGCAAAGATACGAAGGTATTTGCGGGCAATTTTCGGGTCAAAGATGGTATCAATTTTGTTAGCTCTAAAGATGATAAGCTCGGAGAAGAAGGCTATTTTCTGGACATAACGCCCAAGCGAATTATCATTACGGCTGAGCAGCCCAAAGGCTTTTTTTACGGAATTCAGTCATTGTTGCAGTTGATGCCTACTGAAATCTACGGTGTCAGGAGGGTTGAGAATATAAAATGGAGCATTCCCTGCTGCCTGATTGAAGACCGACCCCGGTACGCCTATCGTGGACTGATGCTTGATGCTGCGCGGTATTTTTATCCCGTCTCTTTTATCAAAAAATACATTGATTTGGTTGCGTTGCACAAAATGAATACCTTTCATTGGCACCTGACCGATGACCAAGGATGGCGTATCGAAATTAAAAAATATCCTAAATTGACCCAAATCGGCTCGCAACGCCGACAAACCATGTTTGGTCATTACAGTGACCAAACATACGATGGTAAGCCCTACGGCGGTTATTATACTCAGGATGAAATCAGAGAGGTAGTGAAATACGCGCAGGAGCGTTTTGTAACTGTCATTCCTGAAATTGAAATGCCTGGACATGCCTTGGCGGCGCTAGCGGCCTATCCAGAATATGGTAATAATCCTGACAAAATTTATCAAGTTGGCACCAAATGGGGAGTGCATGAGGATGTTTTTACCCCTAGAGAAGAGACTTTTCTTTTTCTGGAAGGGATTCTGTCTGAAGTAATTGACTTGTTTCCTAGCCAATATATTCACATTGGCGGAGATGAGTGCCCCAAAAAACAGTGGGCGGAAAGTCGCTTGTGTCAGGAATTGATTAAAAAAGAAGGTTTGAAAGATGAACATGAACTACAAAGTTTTTTTATCCGCCGTATTGATAAATTCATTACTTCAAAAGGACGTAAAATGATTGGCTGGGATGAGATTTTGGAGGGAGGGATTTCGCCCAATGCTACCGTAATGAGTTGGCAAGGGATTGAAGGGGGAGTAGCGGCCGCCAAACAGCGCCACGACGCCATTATGACACCTGGAAATTTCTGCTATTTAGACCACTACCAAGCATATGCCAAAACCCAGCCCATTGCCATCGGAGGGTTTACCCCTTTAGAAGAATCGTATTCCTATGAGCCGACCCCCTCCAACCTAACTCCCGACGAAGCTCAACACATTATTGGCGTACAGGGAAATGTCTGGACCGAATATATGCCGACCTCTGAGTACGTCGAATACATGACTTTTCCGCGTGCGTGTGCATTGGCAGAAGTGGGTTGGACTTCAAAAAATGCCAAAAATATTGATGATTTTAAAAAACGCCTTGACGTACATAAGAAGCGCCTAGACCATTTAAACGTAAATTATTTCGAAGCACCGATTAATCAGAAATTTACCTATCGGTGGCCGTTGAAAAAATAGAAATGGGGTATTTTAAAGATCGATAAGAGGTCTTGTAAGGTTGTTTTGATAACTTTGCAAGTCCTTCATTTATTTTGAATTATTACCATGTTATTAGATAAAGTTGGTGTTAAACCTTTAGTTTTGCGGTACACTTTTTCCTGTCCCTTCACTTCGTTCATTTATCTTTCGTTTTTTGTTCTTTCAGTATTGGTCATTGGCTGTAAACCGCCAACCACTACGCAGCCAAAAGCACCAGCGGAGGCATATCAACACACGAACATGGAAATTCAAAGCGAAAAACATAAATCGGTTGTTCATGTACCCATAGAGTTATCAATCGCCGAGGTAACAAAGCACCTGAATGTACAGGTGCAGGGATTGATTTATGAAGACAATAGTTTTAGCGATGACAATCAGGATAATTTTAAGATTAAAGTTTGGAAAAGAGCGCCAATCGTGGCTGAGGCCAGAGATTCATTGCTTTATTATACAGTACCGTTGAAAATATGGGCTGAAAAAGCCTATAAAATAGCGCCGCTGGGCATTGAGATTTCGGGTAGTCAGAGTACCGAATTTCAGCTAAATCTCAAATTTATGACCCGTTTCGGAATAGACCCTGACTGGAAAGTGAGTACCAATACCGTTTCGGCAGGCTTTGATTGGGTGACCAAACCGAGCATTAAAGTAGCAGGAATAGATATACCCATAACGGGACTAGTAAGCCGTAAAATCTCCGAAAATCTTGGCACAATTTCAAAATCCATTGACGAAAACGTACGGAAAAATTTTATCATAAAACCCTACGTCATTCAAGCCTGGAATTTAATTCGTGAACCGCGACTGCTCTCCGAAGAGTACAGGTCGTGGCTTGTGGTGACTCCGACCGATATTTTGGCATCCCCCTTCGAAATTAAAAATGGCAAAATCAGGGCAACTATCGGAATCAGGGGTTTTACCCAAACCCTAATTGGTGAAAAACCAGTCCTGAAGCCTGTTGTTGATGTGCCTAATCTGATTATAACCAATGACATACCCCAAGGCTTTCAAATCGGGTTGATTGGGGTAGTGCCCTATGAAGAGGCCTCTCGATTGGCAGCGACTCAATTCATTGGGAAAACATTTGATTTTAAAGACGGAAAATACAAAATTGAAGTGACGGAGATTGATATTTATGGTCAAAACGATAAGCTTGTCATTAAAGCAGGATTGGAGGGAAGTATAAATGGAGTCATTTATCTCAAAGGTGTGCCCTACTACGACGCTGCTACGCGCTTACTTTCTTTGAAGAATGTGGATTACGATTTAAGTACCCGCAATGTACTTGTTCAAACGGCAAATTGGCTACTTCAGGGACGTTTTGCGAAACAAATCGAACAACAATTTGTGTTTCCAATAGGTAACCAAATTGATGAAGCCCAAAAAGCTATTCGTCAACAACTTACTAACAGGAAAGTAGTCAAAGGGGTAGATTTGGGAGGGCGTTTAGACACCTTGGTTCCCGATCAGGTATACCTAACCCCAACCTCTTTGGTAGCGTTAGTTGTTGCAAAAGGGCGCATCGAAGTTAAAATTGATGGGCTCCTGTAAGTCAAAAAATTGAACGACTGTTTATGGTTATTACGATTTTTTTCTGTTTATTTGATTTTTAAAGAGCACAACTCTTCATAGATTTGTGCCCAATAGTGAATCAGGTCCGTCTTATCGTTCCAAATTAATTTTGGGAAGGAAAGTCCGGACAGCGCAGAGTACCGTACTTCCTAACGGGAAGGCAGGTCGTTGGTGACGATGACTTGACAGCAAGTGCA
>JAIXPV010000657.1 GCA_027486105.1 Runella sp.
AAAAACCCCCTCACCGCTCGCGTGTTTGTGAACCGGATGTGGCAGGAGTTTTTCGGGCGGGGAATCGTAAAAACGGTCGGTGACTTTGGTATGCAGGGCGAGCTGCCTTCTCATCCGCAATTATTGGATTGGCTGGCCGTTGATTTTCGTACCCACGGTTGGGACATCAAGCGGTTGGTCAAACAAATCGTCCTCTCGGCCACTTATCGGCAGTCTTCTGCCATCACCAAAGAGCATTTATCGAAAGACCCCGAGAATGTTTTCCTCGCGCGCGCGCCCCGAATGCGCCTACCTGCTGAGTTTGTACGCGATTTAGTACTGGCCAGCAGTGGCTTATTGAATCCTGAAATCGGTGGCCCGAGCGTCAAAACGTACCAACCGAAGGGATTGTGGGAATCGGCAACCTCTGGACGGGGAATCCTAAAAACCTACGTTCAGGACCACGGCGACAGCCTCTACCGACGCGGTATGTACGTCTTTATCAAACGTACGGTACCGCCGCCGAATATGTTGATTTTCGACGCCAGTAACCGCGACCAATGCGAAGTAAAACGCTCCCGCACCAATACGCCGCTCCAAGCACTTCTGATGCTCAATGACCCCACGGTGTTGGAATCAGCAAGGGTGCTGGCCGAAAAACTGACGCTGGAAAAATCATCGGTTGACGATAAAATTAGCAAAGCATTCCGCCAAATAGTCTGCCGCCAAGCCAAACCCAAGGAGTTGGACGTGATAAGAAAGTATTTTGACGAAGAAAAAGCCTCGCTCGCCAAAGCCCCGCAAAAAGCCACCAAATTGCTAAGCGTAGGTGAAGCGCCTCAGGCTCGTATTCCCGACCGCCCGTCGGTAGCGGCGCTGATGCAGACCATTTTGATGGTGTATAATTTGGAAGAAGTTATCATGAAATAAGGGGTTTTGCGATAAAACCTACGTTTCCTATCCCCCTATGTGGTTACAATGAAAAACGAATTTTTAGAAAACCGCCTTAACATAAACCGTCGGCATTTTTTGGGTAAAATGACCGCCGGCATCGGCAGTGTTGCCCTCGGTTCATTGCTCGTTCCCGATTTGTTCAAAGGCTCAGACGACGACTCCGACACCCTGCCCTTGGGTATTCCGCACTTTGCGCCTAAAGCCAAACGCGTGATTTACCTGTTCCAAAACGGGGCGCCATCGCAATACGAAAGCTTTGAGTATAAACCGATGCTCAATAAAATGGCGGGCCAGGAGCTCCCCGCTTCCATTCGCATGGGTCAACGCCTCACGGGCATGACCGCCAATCAGGCCAAATTCCCGTTGGTAGGTTCGCATTTTCAGTTTGCACAATACGGACAATCGGGCATGTGGATGAGTGAGTTGTTTCCCAACATTGCCAACATCGCCGACGACCTCTGCATGATTAAAACCATGAACACCGAGGCCATCAACCACGACCCGGCCCTCACGTTTATGCAAACAGGCGCCCAACAGGGCAACCGCCCAAGCATGGGCGCGTGGGCCAGCTACGGACTTGGGAGTGAGAATAAAAACTTGCCTGCGTTTTCGGTGCTACTTTCGCGCGGTAAGGGCAACGGTCAGGGTGTTTATTCCAAACTGTGGACCAATGGATTCCTGGATTCTACTCACCAAGGCGTGGTATTCAGCAGCGGCGAAGAACCCATTTTGTACCTCAACGACCCCGCAGGTACCGACCGCTCCGCCCGGCGCAAAATGCTGGATAACCTTTCTGAACTGAATAATATGGCCTACGACGATTTTGGTGACCCCGAAATCAAGGCCAAAGTGCAGCAATACGAGATGGCCTACCGAATGCAAACGGCCGTGCCTGAACTCACCGACCTCAGCAAAGAACCCGACCACATCATCAAAATGTACGGCCCGGAATGTCTGGTGCCGGGCACTTTTGCCGCCAACTGCCTTTTGGCCCGCAAGCTGTCGGAAGCGGGCGTTCGGTTTGTGCAGTTATACCATCAGGGATGGGATCAACACGGCAACATGGTCGGTGAAATGCCCCTTCAGGCCAAAGATACCGACCGTGCTTCGGCGGCGTTGATTACCGATTTGAAACAACGCGGCCTGCTCGACGAAACCTTGGTCATTTGGGGTGGCGAATTTGGCCGTACCAACTACAGTCAAGGCACGGCTACCAAAGACAATTACGGCCGCGACCATCACCCCCGCGCCTATTGCACGTTTATGGCGGGCGGTGGCGTCAAACCAGGTACCGTATATGGTGAAACTGACGATTTTGGGTACAATATCGTCCGCGACCCAGTACACATCAACGATTTCCACGCCACGGTCATGCACCTTATGGGCCTCAATCACGAAAAGCTGACCTATAAACACTTAGGCCGCCGCTATCGCCTAACGGATGTAGCTGGAAAAGTAATTCCAGGGTTGATTGCCTAACACCGCAGTCACTCGCGGGATGCGAGTGACTGCTTAAAGACGACTTATAATATTCGGTTTCTGAAACATATTGTAAAGATTTAACTCTATGAAAATTAAATGCTTGTCTTGCAACAGCGAGTTTTTTATTTTCAGTAAACAATCAAAAATGTTTGGGTGCCCTGCTTGTCATCAAGCATATCTAATAAATCAAGAAAGTAAATTAATCCCTACATATAAAAGCAAATTTTATAACATAAATTACCAATCAACCGAGTCAATAAGTATTGGTGGCGATGTAATTATTGATAAAATAAAGTACAAAGTCATTAATAGAACAGTATGGGTCAGTGAACATTATCAATATTATAAAAGCCGTAGCGGTAGCATTGGATCCTTCTATTTGACGCACAAAACTTTTGAACCTAGTTGATAAACAGGAAAATATGCTTAAAATTCAGAAAATGGATTCTAACTATAATCTCTTAGTAGCTACCAAACTCCAATTTAAAAATTTTGCCTACCAAGCCTTGTATGAAAATTATGATGTTTTAATGAAACGAGAAATACCAGTGTACAAAATTGATCATTTTGAGACAGGTACAGGTTTGCTCGCATTTCAAAATGGCATTCAACATTTTCATTACCTCGAAGGAGAAATGAAATACATCATTGATGAAACATTTTGTAAAAAATTTTCAAGCTATGGAGATGAATATGAAGGCGCAATAATTGAATCAGAAGAAAATGAAATAAATTTAAATAAAGCTCAAACTTATAAGGTGATGCAACTTTATAAAATTGCCAATGATAAATTCTCAACAAAATATTGGCTTCGCAGACTTTTAGGAATTTAATTTTTCAAATAAAGTCTACAAGTTAACCCCGCAGTCACTCGCGGGACGCGAGTGACCAGTATGTCCTCTGGCCATTATAAATTATTTAGGCCGGAGGCCTTGTAATAATCGTCACTCGCGAGACGCGAGCGACTACCTAAACCGACACTCTTTTCAAAAAATGCCTCGTTTTCAAAACCTAACCTCTTACCTACTTTTAGCCATTCACGCCTTATTGGTGTTTTTATTGGTATTTCAGGACAAAGTCATCCTTCCGACGTGGCTGCAATCCGTGGGGCGAATGCACCCTATGCTACTGCATCTGCCCATTGGTTTATTGATTTTGGCAGGATTGCTGTGGATATTCAGGAAAGAATTTGAAGGCGAAAACTTTAACAAATTATTGGGCTTTATCCTGTCATTTACGGCCTTAACGGCTTCCCTAACTGCGTTGATGGGCTTCTTTTTATCACGCGAAGAAGGCTACACGGCCGACCTACTCAACTGGCACAAATACACGGGAATCGGCCTGAGTTTTCTGGCGTATGGCTTGGTTTTATTGCATCAACAATCCATCGAACGAAGAGCCATATTTAACGCAGTTTTGGCCCTTAGTGCGGTCGTTTTGGCCGTAACGGGCCATTTTGGGGCCAGCCTCACGCATGGAGAAGATTATCTGTTTCTAGCCAAAGATGGTAGCGATGCCCCCCTTACCATCACCGACGAAACCCCCGTATTTGAAGCGGCCGTTCAGCCCATTTTGAAGGCCAAATGCTTTCAATGCCACAACGAGCAAAAGACCAAAGGCGAACTGCTCATGACCACCATGGCAGGCTTACTGAAAGGTGGCAAAAATGCCCCGATATGGGTGGCTGGCGACGCCCTCAACAGCCACATCATTCAACGTGCCAACCTCCCGCTCGATGATAAAAAGCACATGCCTCCCCGAGGAAAAGCCCAGCTAACCCCGCAAGAAATTGGTTTGCTGACGGCTTGGGTGCAGAGCGGAGCCGATGTCAAAAAGCCCATTAAGGCCTTGGCTGCCAACGACCCCCTGAGGGCTTTTTTACCAAAAGAAGAACGAAAAACGGAAAATGTAACGGTCTATACTTTTGAACCAGCGTCTGCATCTACCCTCGAAAAACTCAACAATCCCTTCAGAGTGGTGTTCCCCATTGCACACAATTCTCCTGCCTTGCAGGCTGACTTCTTTGTACGTCAGGCGTATAAACCAGAACAATTGGGCGAGTTGTCGGACATAAAAAAACAATTGGTGGTGCTGAATCTATCAAATATGCCCATCAAAGACGAAGATTTGGCAACCATTGCCAAATTTGAAAAGCTAGAAAAACTGAACTTGAACAATTCAGATATTACAGGCAAAACCCTGTCGGCATTTAAAACGCTGACGGGCTTAAAATCTCTGTCATTGGCAGGTACAAAAGTGACCTCTGAGTCCTTAAAAAATGTAGGAAATCTGCCCAATCTCCAGGAAGTATTTATCTGGAATACGCCCATTTCGGAGAAAGAAATAGCCGAATTGAAAAAACAACACCCTAAAATTCGCTTTGAATTGGGGTATGTTCCTAAAGAATCTGAAAAGTTAAAGCTCAATCCTCCAATGTTGGTCAATGAGAAATTTGTGT
>JAIXPV010000727.1 GCA_027486105.1 Runella sp.
GAATCTTCTTTGACGGTGATTTCGTACGGGAAAGGATAAAGTGTATCGGGTATCGGTAAGGCTCTGTCTACGTCATCTTGATAGCCCTTGTCCGTAAAACGAATTAAAGCCCGTGTAGCCTGACGGTCGGAGGTGACGCCTTTGGGTCCTTCCCAAACGATTTTGAACTTCCGTGAAATAACATTTTTATAGGAAAATGGGCGTTTTACCAATTCACACGGGTTTGTAATTCCGCCCCGGTAAAAAACGCCGTAAACGACCGTGCCGTAGTAAAGGCTGTCTTTGGGGTTATAGAATCCCCGCTCGGTGTTGGTTTCTTCCAAAAAAGAAACGGGTTGGTCGGGTAGACATTTTCCCGTAGTTGCCTGATTGTCTTTTGTTCTCTCGGCTTTGGGCAATATCAAATCGCATCCCGTTAGGGCGGCAATGCTCAGCCACATTCCTACTTTTAGCCACTGTTTCATCTCCCCAAAATAGATAATGGTTTTTACAAATATACGGTGATTTTATCCAAAACGTTTTTCTTGGGTTTAATACAGATTTTGTATCTTTGAAAAATAGCTCCAATAATTGATTCGTCGCACTTTTTAACCTTCCTCACCATGAAATGGGCGTATAGTTTGCAGCAAAAATTAAAAATTGCCGTGTTATTAACGGTTATTTTTGGATTGTTATTCGTCAAAAATCTGCTTGATAAACAAAGTTTTACGGAGTTAGGGGAAGCGTTTTCCACCGTTTATGAGGACCGGCTTTTGGCAGAAAGCTACATTTATAAATTCTATCATCACTTATCAGATAAGAAGATAGTCATTGATGGATGTGTGGCGTATGAAGATGTAAACCAGATTAAATGGCAACTTTCTCGGCACAATGAGGCGATTAATGCGCTGATTCATGAATTTGAAAAAACCAAACTAACGCCCGCAGAGGAGGTTATTTTCCACAAATTCAAATCTCACGTAGCCGAAGATTTGCGTTTAGAAAGGCGGTTTTTTTACCAAAATGATGGGGTAACAGACATCGTAAACGCAAAAAAAGTGTTGAATAAGTCGTTTTATGTGATGTCAAATGACCTGAATCTTCTCTCAAATATTCAAATTTCAGAAGGTGAAAAATTGACAAACAGCTCCCGCAAAATCGTTCTTGGCTCGGCTTCTCAAAACCGATTTGAACTGTCTTTGCTGATTGTGTTGGGGTTAGTAGTCCATGTATTGATTTTTTTTTTTTTTTTTACGTTCCCGAAAACGCCGCAAAATCCGTCATTGAACTGAATTGTTTACCAATACACCTCAAAATCAACGATTTCTGATGCTTTTTGATGGGGTTGATACAACCAAAAATACAACTCCTTGCCTACGGTATCGGCTGATGTAGACACAAAGTTACGTGGGGGGAATCTATCCAGATTGCTTTTCTGCATTTCTAGGATGTGCTTGTCTTGCTGGATAATGATTCCAAATAATTTTTTTACCACCCATTTGCCAAAAAAACGTAGCCAAGGGCGAAGCAAAAATACCCGCGCTGTGTAAGTACATCCCGCCTTTGATTCATTGAGGCAGGCCTCAATCCTAATCAACGGTTGTTGGTCTTGGGTGAGGTATTCCAAAATAGCGATGTTGGGATAAATATAATGTGCCGTTGGGGTCAGAAGTTGGTAGTTTTTGGGCAGTAATTTAGTGAGCAGTCCTTTCGCGGGCTCTGCTTCATATATAACCTTAAAACCAACAGGTTGGGGGATAAAACGGGCTTTGAGAGGTGCTCGTTTGGTGTTTTCTGAACGAATAAAGCCGTTGTGTACGTAGTGTGTGTGGCTGCCTTCTAGAAAATTTTCTAACGTATTGAGCAAGTTTGCGCTAGTGTTTCCTACCAAAGCTACATCGTGTTTTAAGGCTGAAATGGTAGGAAATGGCGCAGTTTCAGACACGGTTGCCCATACAATACCACCTTCTAAGCGAAGCGAAATACACTCCAGGGCCGCATCAGTGGCCTTGTTGATGACGGGTACAAATGTATTTTTGCCTTTGTTGTTAAAACACCAGCCGTGATACGGGCAAACCAATTCACCGTTTTGCACCCAGCCCTGCGACAACGGCGCACCACGGTGCGGACAAATATCCTTAAAACCTACCCATTGTTCATTGGCTTTATAAACCACTAATGACCCGAAAGGAGAGGCAACAGGGGAAGGTTCGTAGGGCTTGAAATCACGCTCAAACCCCAGCGGCCACCAGGTTTTTTCGCTATAACTCATATTTTTCAAGCAACGGAATGCCGATTTTGTTGAGTAAAAATAACAGTGTTTTCCACATTTGCTGACGGGTGCGCGGCAAATGGTTGAAATAAATGGCAGAATATTCTAAGTGGCCCTGCCCGCCGCGTAATCGCTTGAAAGATGCCGCCCCTGAACTTAGATTTAGTACGTGGCCAGTTTGGTGCATTCGTTTGAAAATCAAATCAATGGCTTGAATGTAAAGCCCTTGTTTGGGGCTTTCGGAGGTGTCATAACCTACTATGGGTGAGGTAATAGTGCTGTTTAATTCAAACAAACCCACCACCGATTTTAATACTCCTTCGTCGTTGCGGTATCCCTCAAACCGAAAAAGTTGATTGGCCAATGCTTTCTCAAAGAACAAGTCCGTAAAGCGAGGATTGTGTTGAGAGTATTTTTGGATGTATAATTGATTGTAAAGGTGTCTGATTTGCGAAACATAATCGCCCATTTCTGCCTGCGAGACATAGCTCAGCTCAGATTTTTGTACTAGCCGGCGGTCATTGCCGATGTTGTTGTGATTAGACCAAGTTTGGGCGTTTGGGTGAAAATAATATACCTGTCGACTAGCGCCCGTTCGAAACCCGTATCGTTCAAATTCTCGTAGCAAAAGGGAATGTTGAACTTGGTTGAGTGATCTAAAAATGATGGTGTGTTGAGGGAATTGTTCGGTTAAAAAACGGACGATTTGTGGTAAAAAAATGCCGTGCCAATCTGGGTAAGGGTTGGTAGAAAGTAAAAAATTATTGACGTGAATGGTTTTATTGATTTCGTTGCGAATCAGCCAATTAGACGTGCTTTTCAGGAGCAGATTCAACGATTTATTCAGAAAAGAATTTCGGATATTTCGGTCAAGCTCTTCAATCGAGTAGGTTACGCAAGCGGTGTAGGGCGAGCATACGTAAGAATTATCAAACTCAGTATCGTTGATAGTGACGGGCAGAAACCAGTGGTCGTTGATGGACAAAAAGCGAAAATCTGTACGAACGTTTTCAATGAGTTGTTGGGACGGATGCTGCTCAAACAATTCCGCCCACGCCCGTATCTGCGGGTTAGGAATTTGCGTTGAGAGCAGCCACTTGATCATCTAGCGTTGCTCTTCAAGCTTGAATCAAGATTAATTCCACTATATTTTTTGCACTTTCAAATTTTAGGTCAGAAGTAACCAGTTTCGCTTTCATTTCAACGGCAGAAGCTACGATAATTGAGTCTACTAATTTCATTCGTGTAGTTAATCTGATTTGAATCGCCTTGTGTTTAATAGCAGCATTAAAGGGGACAATTACGCAATCATCAAGCATTTCACGAATTAATTTGCGCTGCGACTTTGTTAAATCGAATTTGCATAACATCTCCATTTCAGTCATTTCAGAGATGAAAATGATTTTGTTAGAGAGAATTTTGTCGATAATTTCATTCCCATCCAGTAGTCTGATGAGGCTATTGGTATCAGCAAAAATTGTATCCATTTATTCTTCTCGTAATTCTCGCTGATATTCAACGGCGTCTTGTCCCCATTTGATTTTACCGAAATATTTTTTTGTATTGAAGCCTTTGCCGGGTTTCAACTTTTTTAGCTGTTTCTCAATTTCAGCTTTTGAGTCATTGGGTTTAATAATGACGGTCATAATTTTGTAATTTTTGTACAAATATACGGCTTTGTTGCATGGATATTAAATAGCTGAAAAGTACAATGTTAAATATGATTTGTACAATTTCAAAAGGGGGTAAATCTCCAAAAGTAGGCTATTTTGGCAAGTAAAAGCTCCGATTTTGAATAGGTATTTACGTTAAACTCTTTTGAATGCGAACCATGCAACAAAGCCCAAATATACTAAAAACGCTCGGGTTATCCATTCCACTCAATATCCTGAGTAGAAGCCTGTAACAGCGTTTTGTTTTGCAAGAACTTGATTTTTAAGAGCTCTACCAAACTCAATGGTTGTAAAAACAACGGTAGGGGGTCATCAGCGTTGAAAATCACGTCGTTGGCTCGATAAAAATCCCGGTTCCACATCCGATGCGGCTGCGTAATCAGAAAAGCAAATTTGACGGCCATGGGTTTTTCGCTCGGGTAGAGAAATTGAAAAGTATGGTCCAGAAAACAGCGGGCCAAATCTTGACCCATCAAATGTACACCGCTGATACCGCGCGGATTGCATTCTAGCACTATGGGCGTACCGTCGGGCTGAATGATAAAATCAAAACTTAATTGGCCGTGATAACCAATCGCCTCCCCAAATCGTTTGATGGCGGAGCTAAGTGCTTGATGAGTTACGGGTTCAAAATAAATTCCAGAGCCCTTTCCGACGCGATATTTAGGGTGATAAACTGTAAGGGCTTTTAGTTTTCCATGTGCCCAAATTGAATAAACACATACTTCTTTACCGCTGATAAATCGTTGGGCTACCCACGCGGAAGCATCAGGGATTTGCCTTATTTGAGTGGCCGTTGGTTGGAGGAGCGTAAAACTGGCAAAACGGGAATAGATGGGTTTGAAAACGTAGGCATTTGCATTTTCAAAATCGTTGAAATCCGCTGCATTTATCGTTTAAAAAAAAAAAAAAAAATCTTTTGCCAGCTCAATAAAGGTATC
>JAIXPV010000775.1 GCA_027486105.1 Runella sp.
AATTGAATCCCGCGTGATGAGCCCCCGAACCACCTCAATGGGGCCAGCTACAATAGAGAGCCACAACACGCTGTCTTTCAGCATTCTAATGTTGATATTGGCATTGTCTATATCTTGGTCTTTACTTTTGAACGAAACTTTTGATTTGGCTGATAAGTATTTAAAATCAACCATTTCAACATTTACTTTGGTCTCTTCTGGCTCTACAACTGGCGGCACTACTGCCACCGCTGTCGTATCTTTTTCCAACACCGCCACAGTGTCTTTGAGAACGGCCACTAAGGTGTCGGCGGATGTTTCCGCTTTGTTTTTCTGCCGTGGCCTGTGGCAGGCCGAGAAAAGTAAAACCAAGATAACGGTACTAAATGTGAGTAGAGAATTCCACTGCTTATTTGGACCGGGGAAGCATTTTTGAGTGCGTAAACGACCCGAAGAGACGCGGTGTACCTCAACAATAACTACAGCAACTAATGGTACTTTAAGTTTCATATTTTATAGAAAAAAACGGGCACAGATTGATTCATTCAATCAATTGACCTGTCGCAATTTTTTTGTCGATTTGGGAGGTGTTTTCTCCCATTGTTTTGGCTTTTTTCCACTGTTCTACTGCTTTTTCACGTTCTCCCAGCTGGTAAAGAACATCGCCATAGTGCTCAATAATCGTTCCACTTACCCCTTTACCAGACGCGATGGCTTTTTCCAAATTTACCCGTGCTCCTTTATAGTCTTTCATGACATAAAGTACCCAAGCATAGGTGTCCAAATACGTGGCGTTGTCGGGGTTTCGGCTTACTACTTGGGCGGCCATTTCTTTGGCTCGCTCCAGTTTGGCTTTTCGTAACGACAGAAAATAACTATAATTATTTTGCACGTGGTCGTTTTTGGGTTCTATTTTGAGAGCTTCTTCGTAGGCTTCATCCGATTTTTCGTGCTCGCCCAACCCATTGTATGCGTCGCCAAGTTGGGCATAAATCACCCCTTGCAGTTCTTTGTTTTCGGAAGTTAATTTTTGAGCTTCTTCGAGTGCATCTACGGCTTTTTGATAATTGCGCTTGACCAAATTAGCCGAACCATTGGAATACCAGAATAACCCTTGATTGGGAAAAGTTTCGAGCGCCTGTTCAGAATGGACCAACAAGCTGTCAATTTGGTTGAGATCACCGTCTAATTGCAAAATAGCGCCCCAAACTTCGTACATCGAACTATTGATGCGAGAGGCTTTGACATAGGCATCGCGGGCTTCTGATTTGCGGTCGGCTTTCGCCAACAAATCAGCGTAGACGACATACGCTCGCATGTCTTTGGGGTGAGCCTTTACGATTTCGGCGGCTCGGTTGAGCACATCCTGGCGAGTTGCCTCGTCTTTTGCTTCGCGGAGGAGCCCGACTAGCGCCTGCATTTTGGTGTCAATGTCGGCATTGGGGTTGTTAAACATCTGCCCGATTTGCTGTTCAGCGGCTTTGCTGTCTCCGTTTTGACGATAGATTTCGGCCAGCATCATGCGGGCGTTTCCTTCGTCAGGGTTGATTTTTAACGCTTTTTCGAGCTGTTCTTTGGCGTCTTGTGGACGTTTGTCCATCATCAACAGTTGCGCTAGTTCGACCACATATTGGGCTTCGTTTGGCTCGGCATTGATGAGTTTTTGAGCTTCTTCGATGGCTTTTTTGGGCTTATCGAGTTTGAGGTAAATGCGTTGTTTTTGATGTACCAAATCTTCGTCCACGCCCAAAGCGCGTTCTACTTCATCGTAAGATTTAAGGGCTTCTTCGTATTTTTCGTCCAAAATATAAACCGCTGCTAATTCAAGGCCGTACTCGGCATTGTCGGAGCTTTGACGGATAATGTTGCGGTAGATTTCGGCGGCTTTGGGATATTTGCGTTGTTGGGTATAAATTTCGGCCAATTGGATAGCATAAAATTTATTATCGGGAGCAAGTTGGGCCGCTTTTTGTGAAAAAATAGCCGCTTCGTCCAAACGTTCACGCTTGAGCAGGGTACGTGCTAGCTCGTAGTTCAAAGCAGGAACGGAGGCGTCGACTTTCAACGCCGTGCGAAACACGCTGTCGGCTCGGATGTATTCTTCCATGGCCGCGTATTTCATGCCTTCGGCCAGCAAAGATTCTAACTCAAATCGTTGTGATTTTTGGGCGTCGGTTTCGCTGACAGGCTTATTCTTTTGGGCCATTGCGAGCTGACCCAAAAATAAGAGTACCCAAATAAAGGGCGTGTGTTTCATTGGTTTCAAATTAATCTCGTTGACTGGTGCGATTGAGGTTCGAAATTGAGATTCAATCTATTATAAAAAACGAGATTAATGAAGCAAAATTGGAAGAATTTAGTCGTTTTACCAAAATTTATCAAAACCCCTCATAAATACTTCACTGGGAGAGGGGTTTTTAAAGGCATACATCTTTAAAAATCATTGTTTATTTCGAGCCAAACGGGGCAATGGTCGGAATGAACCGCGTCTGGCAGCTGACGGCACCTAAGCACCCGTGGGCGTAGGTTGTTGGTGACGGAGAGGTAATCTATGCGCCAGCCTTTGTTGTTGGCGCGGGCGCCCGCCCGATAGCTCCACCAACTGTATTCCAACAAATCTGGATTAGTGTATCGAAATGCATCGGTAAAACCACTGTCAAACCATTGGGTCATCCAGGCGCGTTCTTCGGGCAGGAAGCCCGTCGTGTTTTTTAGTCGGACGGGGTCGTGAATGTCAATTTCTTGATGGGCAATGTTATAATCTCCCACCACAATCAGCTGGGGGCGGGTTTGTTTGAGGGTGTTTATCCACTGATGAAAATCCCCCAAAAACTGCATCTTTACGCCTTGACGTTCATCGCCGCTGGTTCCTGATGGAAAATAGGCGTTTATGATGGTCAGGCTGCCGATGTCGGCCCGAATCACGCGGCCTTCGTGGTCATAAAGGTCAATTCCGCAGCCGATTATGCAATTATCTACGGGAATTCTGGAAAAAATGGCAACGCCGCTGTAGCCTTTTTTTTGGGCAGCATTCCAGCCGATTAACCGATACCCCAGGGTTTCAAAGCCTGACAAATCGACTTGGTCGGGAGTGGCTTTGACCTCCTGAAAGCAGAGCACATCAAACGACTTGGTAGCAAGCCATTCAATGAGCCCGTTGCGCATCGCGGCGCGTATTCCGTTGACGTTATAAGATAGAATTTGCATGAAGAACTGGAGCCTCCCCGAATCGATGGGCTGCCCTCATCCCCGCTCCTTGAATTAGGAGCGAGGAGTATTTTATAAGGTTGAATTTTTTATTTAAGCGGTGGCAGGCTTGGTTGATTTTTCGCTGAAGAATATCAAAAACAGAACCAATACCCCCGCAGCGATGGCAGCCGGCACCATCCATACACTTAGCCAATTGGTGATATTTTCGGCGTTGGTATTTGCGGCTACTACTTTACCACCAATCCACGAGCCAATGCCCATGCCGAGGCCGTAGGTAGCCAAGGTAATCAGGCCCTGCGCCTGCGATTTGATGCGGTCGCCGGCTTTGGTATCGGTGTATATTTGTCCAGTTACAAAGAAAAAGTCAAAGCAAACGCCGTGTAATAAGATGGCGGCGTACAGCATCCACTCACTGGTGTCAGCATCGCCGTAGCCGAAGAAAAGGAAGCGGACAATCCACGAAATTAATCCAACTGCTAACATCCACTTAACTCCTAATCGGCTGAAAGCCAAAGGTATCAATAGCATGAAGCCGACTTCGGAGACTTGCCCCAGCGACATTTTGTTTTCCACAAATTCCATTCCTGATGCGCGTAACGACGGATTGGCAAAGGCATAATAGAATGATAACGGAATACAAATAGCGACCGAAGCAATAAAGAAAATGACAAAAGAACGGTCTTTAAACAACGAGAAGGCATCGGCTCCGATGATTTGACCTATGTTGACTGGGCCCGTGGCGCGCGGTGGTGTATTGGGCAAGGTGAAAGCAAGCACACCTAAAAGAATAGACGTAGCGATTGAAATCTGAAAAATGGTAACCTGATCGCCTACATTCAGAAAACCAATTAAGTTAGTGACGGCAATCCAGGCAATGGTTCCCATGACACGAATGGTTGGGAAGTCTTTCTCGGGAGACGCAATGTGCCGCATGGAGATAGACGTGGTGAGGGCAATACAGGGTGCAAAACACAAACAATAGGCTAAAATAACCCAAAAAAAAGTATTTGCGTCGTTGATTTGCGATAGTACAAAGAGCAAACCAGCACCCAGCATGTTGAGCGCTCCTAGCACTTTTTGGGCGGCAAAATAACGGTCGGCTACGGCTCCGATAAAGGGAGAAATAATCATGGCGATGGAGAAAGCTAGGTACGCATTCCCGATTTGGTCGCCAGTGGCGTTGAGTTGTTTGCCGAGATAGACACTCATTTGGCCGTACCAAGATCCCCACGTAAAAAATTGGAGGAACATCATTAACATCAATTGTATCCGGACGGAAGACTTCATAGGGGTTTTAGGGTTGAGTTTTGAATGGGCGAAAATGATGGATTTTGGTTAGAAATTCAAATCCTTCGTAAATTTGGGCCTATGAATCCTGCATTTGGCAAATATCTCATCGGCATTGGTCTCCTGATTGTGGTGGTAGGGGTAATTATCTATTTTTTTTCGGACAAGCTGCACTGGCTTGGTCAACTCCCCGGGGATATACGTATTAAGCGAGAAAAGTTTGGTTTTTACTTTCCCATCGTCACCTGTATTGTGTTGAGTGTGGTGCTCAATCTGATTATTTGGTTGGTACGGCGGTTTTTCTAGGGGTAATTCCCATTTATCTGCATTTAACGCAAAAGCGCTTTTCCTAGTGGGTTCTTTGTGTGGTATATATTTTTCTGTAACAGCCCGCTTTGAATGAGCGGGACATTTCGATTAACCAACAGTTTTTGGGATGATATTTGTAATATTGCATTTGTAGCGACTAAACGCAACCTCTTTCACAATGCTTACTAAGATACACATCGAAAACTTTAAAAGCCTGAAAAATGTAACGCTGGAGTTGCAACCCGTTAACTTGCTCATTGGACCTAACAATTCTGGTAAAACCAATTTACTGAGGGCATTGGAGTTTATTAAGAACATAGAATTAGGGCGAAATATGGGTTTTGCAGACTATACTTTTAAGCATGAAAATGTTGATGTGCTGTTTTGGGTCGCAAGTGGAGAGAACTCGTTACAGATTAAAATTGAAAAAAAAGCTGCTAATATTTATCCCAAACATATACGTTCTCTCAATGATTTTGATGCAAGCCAAAAGTTGCCAGAAGAAATATCAAATAATACAGATATTGATTTACTGCTGAAAGCAATTACCCAAATCAATTTATATCGCCCAAACCCTCTAAAATTTACCGAAGCGGAAGCTATTACTTACAATAATTATATTAATGAAGATGCGTCGAATTTAGTCCCTTTTTTAGAGACACTGAGAGACGAGTACCGCGAGAGTTTTGCCGCAATTGAAGAAGATTTGCGAAAATGTATTCCTGAATTTCATGATATTCGGTTTAAAACGGTAGCCTCTGACAGTGACAAGCGCACCTTCAAAAAATGGGGTTTGTACAGCGACATCAGCAAAATGATCTACTGGGCGGATGAGCTTTCGGAAGGAGTTTTATACTTCTTAGCCTTGCTTTGCATTATTCACCAGCCCACTCCTCCCAAGATCCTCTTATTGGAAGAGCCGGAGCGCGGGATTCATCCCCGTCGTATCAAAGAAGTGGTGGATTTTATTTTTAATCTGGCCCAAACCAAAGATATACAGGTGATTATGACATCACATCATCCTTATATTCTCAATGAATTTGAGGATATACCCGAGGCTGTTTTTGTTTTTGATAAAGACGAAGAGGGAGCAACGCAAATCCGAAATTTACAAAAAGACATTATTGCCCCTTCAGATGCAAAGAATGATGCCCTAGGATTACCCAGAATCAAATTTACCCAAGATTTGGCCGAACATTGGTTTTCGGGCTTTTTAGGAGGAGTACCCGCATGAGAACCTTGAAATATGGCTATTTTGGGGAAGACAATGCCCAACAAATCTTCCTCGAAAATTATCTGCTTCAACTTCCTGTCTACCTTGAACTCATTGATAATGTTATGTTTGTGCGGGATGAGCACTTCAAACTTAAAGGACATGACCGGCCAAATGTACTGCGAATCTTTTCTGAAGCGGTACAGCAGGGTTTAACCTTTCACGAACAGGATGTATTTTTTGTCGGACTCGATCTGGATGATGAAAAAATGCAAGAGCACGAAAGATTGCACTCTGAAATGGTGGGGAAATTAGGGAGTAGTTTTATAGATAAAACCTTCATTTTTATTCCGGTACAGTGCATTGAGCATTGGCTTCTCTATTTAAAGTACAAAAAAGAGCATCCTCATTCGAATCAAAACAAGGTGTATGAGCGAATTTCTAGGCCAGAGGCAAAGAAACAAATGTATGGTTTCCCTCGCCCCGTTGCTGAAAAGCAATCAAAAGTAATAGCCGACCTAACCCAACAGATGGACATCAACTGGCTTGAAAATCGCTCTGCCAGTTTTCGTCATTTTCATTCACAAGTCACCCGTTTTCTTAGTAAAATATAGAAATGAACTCATTCATAGGTGAGCCATCGTTTCTGATACACCCCCATGAAGCAACTGATCCAAAACCTTAAAAACGGTCAAACAATACTGGAAGAAGTGCCTGCCCCGCAGGTAAAACGCGGCGCTGTGCTGATTCAAACGCGTCGGAGTTTGGTTTCTTTGGGAACCGAACGAATGCTCGTTGAATTTGGTAAAGCCAACCTCATCGAAAAAGCCCGTCAACAGCCTGAAAGGGTAAAAATGGTGCTGGATAAAATCAAGTCTGACGGCCTGATGCCGACCTTGGAGGCTGTTTTTAATAAGTTGGGGCAGCCGCTTCCTTTGGGGTATTGTAATGTAGGTCAGGTGATTGCGGTGGGAGAGGGCGTGACGGACATTCGCATCGGCGACCGCGTGGCCTCCAACGGCCCCCACGCCGAAATTGTGTGTGTACCGCGCAATTTGGTGGCCAAGATTCCCGACGGAATTTCGGACGACGAAGCGGCTTTTACGGTCATCGGCTCCATTGGTTTGCAGGGTGTACGTTTATTGAACCCAACCTTGGGAGAAACCGTCGTGGTGATTGGGTTGGGACTGATTGGTTTGTTGACGGCCGAACTGCTTCGTTTGAACGGCTGTCGGGTGATTGGATTTGATTTTGACGAGAACAAACTTCGCATTGCGCGCGAAAAAGGCATCTTGGCGGCCAATCCTGCCGCAGGCACCGACCCCATCAAGTGGGTGGAAAGCCTCACCAATGGCGTAGGCGCAGATGGCGTAGTGATCACGGCTTCTACCAAAACAGATGAGATTATTTCACAAGCCGCGCGCATGTCGCGCAAGCGTGGTCGTATTATCTTGGTAGGCGTCATTGGACTTAATTTGAGCCGGGCGGAGTTTTACGAAAAAGAACTTTCGTTTCAGGTGTCGTGCTCATATGGCCCAGGCCGTTACGACGACGATTATGAACAAAAAGGCGTCGATTATCCGCTGCCGTTTGTTCGTTGGACCGAAAATCGCAATTTTCAAACCATCCTTCAGTTGATGGAATCAAGATTGCTCGATGTCAAACCCTTTATTACGGAACAGATTCTGCTGGAAGAATACCAAAAAATTTATGGGGATATGGGCAAAGGTGGGGCGATAGCTTCTCTGTTGGTTTATCCCGAAAAACCTTCTGCCGAGCGTACCCTCCGCCACCATGATATTTCTTTTGCGGGACGAAAAGGGGTGATCGGTATTATTGGTGCTGGAAATTTTACTAAAATGACTTTGCTCCCTGCCTTTCAAGGCAGGGAGCAAAGCACCATTAAATACATTGCCAGTGCGAATGGACTGTCGGGAACGTCGTTGGCCCAAAAACACGGCATTGCCCACAGCACAACGGATTATCACGAAATCTTAAAAGATAACGACGTCGATTTGGTGATGGTTACCACACGTCACAATCAACACGCTCGCCTGACGATGGAGGCGCTGAGGGCGGGGAAACATGTGTTTGTGGAAAAACCTTTGGCGATTTTTGAAGAAGAACTGAGTCAACTCTTGGAAAGCTTTCAAAGTGCAGAAAGTTTAAGTGTTACGGTTGGCTTTAATCGTCGTTTTTCACCCCATGCGCTGAAAATGAAGTCATTGCTGGGAGATGCGCCCATGAATGTCATTGCTACCATGAATGCTGGGTTTATTCCTGCCAACTCGTGGGTACACGACCGCGCCGTGGGTGGTGGACGCATCTTAGGCGAAGCTTGTCATTTTATTGATTTGATTACGTACCTGGCGGGTAGCCGCGTGACGGCGGTATGTATGAATGCCATGGGGCCACATGCTACCGAAACAACCGATAATGCGAGCATTCTGTTGCGCTATGAAAATGGCTCAACGGGCGTCATTAATTATTTTTCCAACGGCCACAAATCTTATTCCAAAGAGCGGGTAGAAGTATATTCGCAGGAGCGGACGCTGATCTTGGATAACTTCCGAACGCTGGAAGGCTATGGGTTCAATGGCTTTTCCAAACTCAAAACAAGTCAGGACAAAGGACATAAAACGCAGTTTCTGGAACTGATAAAACGTATTCAAACGGGAGGGGCGCCGTTGATTCCCTTGGAGGAAATTATCAACACTACTCAGGCTAGCTTTGCGGCCATTCGCAGCTTGAAAGAAGGTGCTTGGGTGTATCTGACCTAAAAGCGCTTTGAGGGTCTTACGGTTTAAAACCGTCGGATGCCCGGGTGGGTCTTCTTGAGGTCTTTTGATACCTACGCGGCTTCTTTCCTTTTCTCCATCATCAATCCAACCATCATGACCAACGCTGATAAAACGATGATTTGGATAATCAGCGATTTATTGACCAGAGGGATGGTTTGCGAAGCAGGAATGCTCAAAAATAATAAAATGGTAATCAATCCACGAGGCGCGACAAAAAGCAACGGTGAAAGCTCTATTTTGTAGAATTTGAGCAGAATAGCGCGCAGACAAAAGATATTTATCACAATCCCTACGGCCCAGCCAAGCGTACTGAGGTTCAAAATTTCGGCGGTTTCCATCAGGTAGCCAAAAAGCAGGAAAAACAGTACCCTAATTACGAACGTAGCCTCAATCGTGATTTCCTTAAATTTCTTCACTTCACGGTCGAGCAGGTCTGGTTTTAGGCGCTGAATCCACTTAAATCGTTTTATTTCATCCAGATTCCCTAGGAATAACCCAAAAATCAGGATAAAAACGAGCGAAGGAAGGTGATAGATTTTTGAAATATTGTATATCAAAATCACCAAAAGAATAATAGGGGCAAATTTGATGTGATGGTCGATTTTGCTCAAAAGATAGGATAATCCCCCCGTAGCCAGAAACGAAACAATAATGATGGCTATCAATTGTGCAATAAAGTGCCAAATAGAAGCCACGCCAAAACTATCATTGAAGACTACAAAGTTGAAAAATATCACCCCTAAGATATCCGAAAGGCTACTTTCGTAAATAATAAATTCTTTCTGATGATTCACCAAATTCTTGACGCTCGGAATGGCAATGGCGCTGCTGATTACGCAGAGAGGAATGGCGTTGGTGAGGCTGTCTTTAAAATTTACTCCACCCCAAAAATGAAACGCTCCCGCGGCCCCAAAAGCAAGTAGTAACATGGGAAACAACGCAATGGTAAAGGACTTTTTGATGAGCGGAAATTTGGTGGTATTCAGCTCTAACTCCAAGGAGCCTTCTAGTACAATGAGAATGAGCCCAATGGTTCCTAAAATGGGTAAAATAGGGCTGAGGTTTGGAAGAGATAAGCCAGTGGTAAGGGCCACTTGCTTCACGAGCCACCCCATCAGCAGTAAAAGAATAACGGAGGGTACTTTGGTTTTGGAAGAGGTAATGTCAAAAATATAAGCAAGAAGAATCAGAACACAAACTGTGATTATAATGGCGGTTGTCATGTAAAGGATGGTTGGATACTTTACAATACTAACAAACACTTGCGTAAAAACAAAGGGTTAGACCAGCGATGGCCTAACCCTTTGTTTATTTAGAACGTCGGCAAGGTTTTGAATGGTGGTTAAATAAAACGTCGGCGAGGTTTTTAACCTCGCCGACGTTAGTTGATAAGTCTTACAAATTAAATCCGAAAGAATAGACGTCTTCAGGATAATCTAAATAAAGACCTTCCATCTGAACGCGGGCTCCTTTTTTCTCGGCTAAAGCTGCCTTCAGTTCTTTGACCGAACGAACCGCCTTGTCGTTTACTTTCGTAATTACAAAACCTTCTTCTACCCCTACACGGGCGAGTTTGCCAGCTTCCATCGCGGTTACTTTTACGCCGCCGCCGATGTTGACGCGCTGAAGACGCTGCACTTCGCGCGGGTTAAGGTCGCTAAACTGGGCCCCCAATGAACTAAGGGCTACATCAGCTTCGTCGGTTTTGATGATTTCGCGTCC
>JAIXPV010000729.1 GCA_027486105.1 Runella sp.
AGAGTCGCGGGGCGGCCCGTGCCGTCAGTTTAGAAAAATGTTTGGTCATTTCTTTGCATTTTGGTCGATACAAAGATGATACGACTCTCAGCCTTTATCAATTCCCAAACACGTTCTAAAATAGCTAGCGCCGATTTAAAAAAAACATCAGTACTTTACCATCAAATAAACACAATATCGGTAATCAATTCATACCCAAAGGAGTCATTGAGAGATTGGATGAGTTTGCGTTTAGCAATCACCAATTCGTTGGCCAGCGGGGCCGAATCCAGTCGAAGAAACAAGACTTTGTCTTTTACATAAATATCCGAAGTACGCGAAGCAATCTCTTTGCCCACTAGTTTTTCCCAGTACACTTTCACCGACGACTCATCAAATTTCCCTCGTAGCCGGTAGATTTCCAACATTTTATTGATGGCATCGCCCACGGTAGTCACCCCTGGACGGCGAGCTGCATTTTCTTTTTTAAAACGGTAAACCATATTTACGGGCAGAGTTTGCTATTACAAAACTACAATAAGATGAAGAAATTTGAATTGCTGCAACGAGTTTTTTCTGATTTATTTTGGATTCAGCCCTTTGCGCTGTAATATTGCACTATCAAGTCAGTTGCTTCTCATACGCACAGCGATTGATTTATAAAGAAGAGGGGAGAGAATAGGCTCCGTGAACCTCTGGCAACCTGTTTCAAAATACACGAGATAAGGTGCTAATTCCTACCTAAGCGGTCGCAAAAACGACCCTCAGGGGATATAAATCGAAACATTCATGTTAAGATTCCCGGAAAAACAAATGCGCCTTTTGCGCAACATACGTTTGTAATCTTTTCGTTAAGATGCACCGGGCCGATACTATCCCTTTGAAATTGAAAACGCTAAAACAACAAAACCACATTTAATTGTTTTTGAACCTTGGCAGTTACTTTATTCAAATATCCTTACACGTTTCCTTTGGAACTAGGCGGCGAACTGGCAGGCTTCCAATTGGCGTACACTACCCACGGAACCCGCAACACCGACACCAGTAATGTTTTATGGATTTGCCACGCCCTCACGGGCAGCTCAGACCCCACCGATTGGTGGGACGGGTTGGTTGGTCCTGGGCTTCATTATGACCCCAAGGATTGGTTTATTATATGTGTCAATGTACTAGGCTCACATTACGGCTCCACCAACGCCCTGAGTATCAACACTAAAACCAAAGCACCTTACTTTCAAAACTTTCCTGACATCACCATACGGGACAATATATACGCTTTTGAACTGCTTCGTGAACACCTCGGTATTGAACACATTCATACCTTAGTGGGTGGCTCTTTGGGCGGACAACAAGCCCTCGAATGGGCCATTATCAAACCCGATTTAATCGAAAATCTGGTTCTGATTGCCACCAATGCCCTCCACTCACCCTGGGGAATTGCCTTTAATGAATCGCAGCGCATGGCTATCAAAGCCGATCCTACGTGGCAAGAAGCTCGCCCCGACGCGGGCATTGAAGGCATGAAAGTAGCACGCTCCATTGCACTGCTGTCGTACCGCAATTATGATACCTACGACTTTACCCAAGCCCGCGACAGCAACGAACAAACCGATCATTTCCGAGCCGCTACCTATCAGCAATACCAAGGCGATAAATTGGCTAACCGCTTCAATGCGTTTTCGTACTGGACACTTTCTCGTACAATGGACCTCCACAACGTTGGCCGCAACCGCCCGAGCGTTACCAATGCACTCTCGCAAGTTAAAGCGCATACGCTGGTGGTGGGTATCAGTTCGGATATTTTATTCCAACCCAGCGAACAAAAATTTCTTGCCAAACATATTCCCGATGCTGAGTATCAAGAAATTGACTCGCTTTATGGTCACGACGGTTTTCTGATTGAATACAAGCAGTTGAAGCAGATTTTGTTAGCTTGGGAAACCAAAGGAATTCCGCAAGGACGTTAAATTCGATTCACCACAGATGCTCAAAAAAGTCCTCCTTGCTGTTTTACTTGTACTGGTCATCCTCGGTATCATCTATCGAGAACTGATTAGTTACGGATACATGCAGGCCAAGGGTCAGGTGAGCATTTTGTTCAACACCCGCCCTGTCTCGGAAGTCTTGCAGGACCCTACCCTCCCCGACTCGCTCAAACAGCGGCTAAAACTCATCGGTGAAATCAAGCAATTTGCGATTGATTCGTTGGGTTTGGATTCTTCGGGCAGTTATACCGAATTTTATGATCAGGGCGGCAAACCCATTTTATGGGTGCTTACCGCTTGCGAGAAATTCCAAATGAAGCCCAAGCAATGGAGCTTTCCCATCATCGGGACGTTTGCTTACAAAGGTTTTTTTGATACCACCTGCGCCTTCACTGAAGAGAAAATGCTTCTGGAAGCAGGATTTGACACCCAAATCAACGAAGTATCGGCGTGGAGTACGTTGGGCTTTTTCAAAGACCCGATTTTATCTTCTATGCTCTACCGGGGCGAAGGCAGCTTGGCCAACCTTATCATCCATGAAATGACCCACGGCACGCTATTTGTGAAGGATAACCTTGAGTTAAATGAAAATCTGGCAAGCTTCGTCGGCGACTACGGGGCGGTACGATTTATGGAAGCCAAATACGGAAAGAATGCTCCGCAGCTTGAACGGTATGAGTTTCGAAAACGCTACAACGACGCCCTCAGTCAACACATAGTGCGCGGTGCCAATCAGCTGGACAGTCTCTATAAAAAATTTATGCCTTCGGTTACTACTTCGCTCAAAGACAGCCTCAAAACGGCCAAAATTCAGCATATTGTTCAAAGTTCAGATACGCTTTTGGGGGGATTGGTTGGTAAAAAATACCCTTGGCGCGGCAAGAAACTGCCCAACAACGCGTTTTTTATTGGGTACCTTACGTATCATTCTCAGCAAAATCAGTTCAATAAAGAGTTCAATGAAAGGTTTAAAGGGAACTTTCGCGCCTATCTTTCCTACTTAAAAACGAAATACCCTACCTCCTTTTAGGAACAATTTTGAACTTCTATCTGCGTTTAATTGTAAAATTGGATGTGTATACGAATCGTCTCCCAAAATCCTTACCTCAAAAACCATTACTGGCTTTTAATCGTAGATTTAAGGACTATAAACGAGAACTCAAAAATACACTTGCCGTGTTAACAAAAACAATGAATGTATGCTTCGACGCAGTGTCATAGCCTTATGGATGTTGCTGATTTTTCCGGCTTTTCATACCAAAGATTCTTATCGCAGAGTGGCTCAAACTAGCTTTGGCGTAGGAGAGCATTTTGAGTACCGTGTCCACTACGGCATTTTCAATGCAGCAGATGCGGTAGTAGATGTAAGCCCTCAAATTCAGTACGTCAACGGTCGGCCTTGCTATAAAATAAGCATTGTCGGCACCACTCTCGGAGCCTTCAGTTGGTTTGCCAAAGTACGTGATGAATGGCAATCTTGGATGGATACCTCGGCCATTGTATCGCAGAAATTTTACCGGAATATTCAGGAAAATAATTATCGAAAAGTAGAAACAACCCTTTTCAATCACGCCACCGGCGATGCCGTGGTAACCGATGAAAACGGCACCAAGAAGTTTGACGTGCCCAATCATATTCAGGATGCCATCAGCGGGTATTTTTATTTGAGAACGCTAGATTTCAACAAATTACAACCCAATGACGTCATCGATGTTCCTACTTTTTTGGAATCTTCGGTTTATAAATTAAAGGTAAAATACCGCGGGAAAGACACAATTAAAACCAAATTCGGAAAAATCAAAGCGTTAAAACTAACGCCTCTTATGCCCGATAACCAGCTATTTAAAGGCGAAAATTCAATCCGAATTTGGGTTTCCGACGATGCCAACAAGGTTCCCATTAAAGTTGAAGTCGACCTTTGGGTCGGTTCGTTGGTCATGGAGGTTCGGTCTTTCAGGGGGGCCCGCAACAACTTCAACTGGTATTGATTCTTCATCAGATTCAAGCGCCCACCAAAACGATTCTTCGTCCGTAGTTTGTTTTTCGTTCCACTCCCTGAACGAATCATTGAAGGTCTTCAGGTTGATGCACATGGTAGGCGCCTAGAAAGGAGGTTCTTCCGAAGGAGGCGGGAAGTTCATCGCGCCCAAATCGTTGGCTTTGCTTCGAAATGTTCCTCCAGCGGCAGGAGAAGGTACGTCAAAAGAGGCAGGAATACTACCCGTGTTCAGCGGGGTATTATTACCAGAGTTGGCCGAATAATAGCCGTCCAAATCAGTAAATTTGGTGTATTTGCCGATAAAGCGCAATTGAATAGTATCCAACGAACCACTACGGTTTTTGGCCACAATCACCTCACCGATTCCCTGCACTGAATTGCCCGCTTCATCTTGCGTAAATCCGTAGTATTCAGGACGGTAAAGGAAAGCTACCATGTCGGCATCCTGCTCAATAGAGCCTGATTCACGTAAATCTGATAGTTGCGGTCGCTTATCTCCACCCCGGGTTTCAACCGCACGACTCAACTGCGACAGCGCAATCACTGGCACATTCAATTCTTTGGCTAAGTTCTTGAGCGCCCGCGAAATAGACGCAATTTCCTGTTCACGGTTTCCACCGCCTTTGCCTCCGTCGCCCTGCATCAACTGTAAGTAGTCAATCACGACCATCTGAATGTCATGTTGCTGCTTGAGACGGCGGCATTTGGCGCGTAGTTCCAATATAGAAAGCGCGGGGGTATCATCAATAAAAATGGGTGCCCGCATCAAACGGTCGATGCGTTGGTGCAACTGCGTCCATTCATGAGGGGCAAGGTTACCTTTCTTTAGTTTTTCACTGTCAAGCTCCGCTTCGGCCGAAATCATACGATTGACCAACTGTACGGCCGACATTTCCAGCGAAAAAATGGCTACCGGCATCCCAAAATCAACAGCCGCATTGCGAAGCGACGAAACCACAAAAGCGGTTTTACCCATGGCAGGGCGTGCCGCCAAGATAATTAATTCGGTAGGTTGCCAGCCTGAAGTTAAGCGGTCGAGTTGCGTAAAACCCGAAGGAACTCCCGTCAACCCGTCCTTTTGTTCGCGGCGGCGTTCGAGTTCTTTCAACGCCTCATTCATGAGGGTGCTCATGTCGGCGTAGTTTTTCCGGATATTCGACTCTGAAATCT